>NZ_JAEPRP010000058.1:25476-39504 GCF_016652895.1 Ensifer sp. SSB1 | reverse complement strand
TCGCCGTTAAGGTTCATGGCAGAGCCTCAAGCCCGAAGCCCGGAAGCATCGGCGATGGCGTGTCGAAGGAGGCGCCACAATCGTTAACGGTGTGCAGAAAATGCACAGAAATCCGTTGCTTACGCCCCGTTAACCACAAGAAATGAAGGTCGCCGGTTTTGCTCCAAAACGGGATTTTTCGGCGGTTTCGCACCGTTCCGGCACGGCCGCGTTTATTCTTTCATTAAGCCGGGGATGCGAGATTCCGACATGTCACGAGGCGGTCTGAATCGCGGTCCGCAAGTCGCGGAAATCGATCGCGCCAGCCTCGCAAGAACAACAAATGTAGCAGGGTAAAGCGTGAGCGTATTGCGTAACATGGCTGGCAGATGGGCGTCCCGCGTGGACGAGATCGCGGCCCTGTGGCTGCCCCGTCATGAAGCCTCCTCGCTCGCTGGACGTCGCGATACGAAACGTCTGCGGGCTGTCGCGGCCGTCTCGCTGACGACGCTGCCCGTGGCGCCGCTCGCCCTGTCGCTCGCCATGCCGGTTTCCTCGGCCCTGCCGCTCGGCACGGCGCTTTGGGCTTCCGCCTCGCTCTTGGCAGCGGCCGTCGCGATCGCTCGTGGCCGGGTGCCGGAGGCTGGTGCAGCGACGCCGACCGATCCGGTTCTCCCAGACCTTTCGGCAGCCTATGACCTTTTTGCCGGTCTCGTGACCGTGCATGACCTGCGCGGCAATGTTCTTTCCGTTCATGGCCGAGATGCAGCCGAGCACTTGACGCTGATGCGCGATCCGGCGGGCCGCGGTTTCATTGAACAGATTCACGTCTCCGACCGCATCACTTTCCTGAGTGCGATCGACATCCTTCGCCAGGGCGGTGATCGGGCGACGGTGGATATCCGTATCGAACGGCGGACCCTGCCGATCGAAGGCGAACAGTTCGTCTATATGGCTTGCGAATTGGCGCCGCTGCGCGATCGCGACGGCAACCTGACGGCGATCCTTGCGCAGTCGCGCGATGTCTCTCAAGAAGCAGGCTTGCGCGCGGAGGCGGCGGCCCGGACGGCCGAAGCCGAGTCTGCGAACGACGCCAAGACCCGTTTTCTCGCCGCGGTCAGCCACGAGCTGCGCACGCCGCTCAACGCCATCCTCGGCTTTTCTGACGTGCTGGCCGGCGAGTATTTCGGCAAGCTCGAGAACGATCGCCAGCGCGAATACGTGGGCCTCATCCACAAGTCGGGCGAACATCTGCTCTCCGTCGTCAACACCATGCTCGACATGAGCAAGATCGAGGCGGGACGCTACGAGCTCATGCCTGAGCCTTTCCGCGTCGCCGAGGCAGTGACTGCATGCGAGGCGATGCTGTCGCACCAGGCGGCGGAAAAGGGCGTCAAGCTCGTAAGCCGCGTCACCCGCGGCATCGGCGAAATCAATGCCGATCAGCGCGCGTTCCAGCAGGTTCTCATCAACCTGGTCGGCAATGCCGTGAAGTTCACCGATCATGGCGGTGTCGTGACGATCGACGCCGAAGTGGATGGTGCGCTGCTGAAGGTTTCGGTCAGCGACACTGGTATCGGTATCGCGGCCGACAAGCTGGAACTGCTCGGCCAACCTTTTGTCCAGATCCAGAACGACTATACACGCCGTTACGAAGGCACGGGCCTCGGCCTTTCGCTGGTCAAGGGCCTCGTTGCGCTTCATGGTGGCGATCTCACGATTCGCAGCCGTGAGGGCGAGGGGACTGTCATCGTCGTGACGATACCGCGCGACGGCTCAGGCATTGCCCTTGCCGAGCAAGAGGAGCAGCGCTCGCCGGTAACGGTGGAATTCCCGCCGCGCCTGCGCGACGGAGAAACGAGGCCGGCCGCCGAAGGAGGGCGGTCCGAGGACGTTGGTTTGAACGAGGAACGGGGATATGGCGCCGCGCAAGCGAAAACAGCCTGAACGGAAAAAGGCCGCGCAGCGTGCGGGCGGCCTGGCCGTGCGCGGGCTGGCACTTGCCGGACAGGGTGTTGGACTTGCCGGCCGCCTGATGGCGCGCCATCCGCTGGTCTCTGGCGGCTCCGCGGCCTTTGTGGTCGTGTTCTCCTTCGTTGCCGCCAACGCCATGTGGTACCAGCACGGGGTGCACCCGTCGCCGCTCATGCGCACCCGCGTGCCGCTCGTCAGCGCCGAAACGGCGCAGCGGATCGCCATCGCCAAGGGCGAAGAGATCGAGCAGCGCAACGTGACCACCTTCGTCATCGAGCGCGAGGGAGAGGCCAAGACGGACAGTGTCGAGGACGTGATTGCTGAGGCCTCCGCGGATCTGCCGGCGGATAAGCCGTCACCTGAGCGCGTGGCAAGTGTGCCCGACAGCGCGCAATCGAAGCTCGTCGCCGATATCCAGAAGGAACTGAACCGGGTCGGCCTTTATGACGGCGCACCGGACGGGCGTAGCGGCCCACGGACCACGGCGGCGATCCTGCGTTTTGAAGCGCAGGCCGGTCGCGCCGAGACCGGCTCGGCCAGCACCGAGCTGCTGCAGGCGCTAAGGGCGGCGCCAAGCGACAAGGTTGCGCAGGTCATGCCGGCGGGAAGGCCCCTTGCAGAGGCAAAGGGCAACGGTGTGGAAATTGATCCCGTTGCGGCGGCCATTCGCTCGTCGGAGAAGGAAAGCAATCTTATTCCGCGTGCGGAGATACCGGTTTCGAGCGACCTGGTGCTGAACATCCAGAAGGGGCTCAGCAATCTCGCCTATGCGGATGTGGCGGTCGATGGCGTCGCCGGAGAGCAGACGCGAGCGGCAATCCGCCATTTCGAGAAACACTACCGCCTGCCGCAGACCGGGGAGCCGAACGCCCTGGTCCTGAAGAAGCTCAAGGAAATCGGCGCGCTCTGATTACCGGTGGGTTTTGAACGCACCGCCGATTTGCCTGCGCCGGCTGGCGCGTGTATCAGCCATTCATGCGCTTGAAGTCTCACATCTACGTCTCGTCCCTCCTGCGCCGCGCGTTTTCGCTCGGCGGCTATGCGGCCGTGCTGCGCAAGGGGGCGGAGGACGCCGGTGCAATCTTCATCCGCCAGCGGACACGGCTCGGCACCGAGACGCTCTTTGCCCCGGCGCCACAGAATTTCTTCGACGACGAGGTCGATCTCGGCCGCAAGTTCGAGGTGAGGCTGCGGGACAGCGAGGCTGAGCGGGTCGATGCGGCGCTTGCAAGCGAGATCCGGTTCGATCCGGACTGCTGGATTGTGGAGATCGAACTGGACGACCATGGCGACCTGTTCGAGGTGGTTCCTGAGGATGGGACAAGCCGGTCCTGACACTGTCTTGCCCATCGCGCGGACCTGCTTGACTCTCCACTTGGTGGAGGCCGTAGGACGCACGCATGGACGATCAAATCTTTTCGATAGGCGAACTCTCGAAGCTGAGCGGCATCCCGGTCAGGCGGCTTCGGTTTTATTCGGACAAGGGGCTGTTGCCGCCGTCCACGCGGACCGAGAGTGGCTACCGCATGTATTGCGGAGCGGATCTCGCCCGGCTGGACCTCGTGCTTGCTCTGCGTGAAACGGGTGTCAGCCTTTCAGAAATCCGGAAGATCCTGACCAGCAGAACCTCGTTTGCCGATGTTCTGGCGTTGAGGCTTCGTACGCTCGAAACCGAAATCCGATCGAAGCGCCGAATCGCGGCAGCCTTGCGAATGGCTTTGAAACTCCATGAACCCTCCCCAGCCGATCTCAGGAGATTATGGACCGTGACCAAGCTTTCAAAGACGGAATTCCGCGCCGCGCTCGAACGTTTCTACGACGACGTTGCCGGCGGCGCGCCGGTGGACGCAGAGTGGAAGAAGAAAATGATGGATGCCGGTACGCCGGATCTGCCAGAGGATCCGACCCCGGAGCAGATCGATGCATGGGCGGAACTGATGGACATGTTCTCCGACAAGACCTATGCGGCCGAAATGCGGTCCCATATGTCCACGCTTTGGACCGAGGAATTCGACCCTGCCGCCTATGCCCAGGCGGCCGACGCGACCTTCGCACGGGTGAGGGCTGCCATCGAAAACGGCTTGAGCTCGCAATCGGCCGTCGGCAGGGAGATTGCCGCCGGCTGGTTGGTAAACTCGGCAAAGGCGATGAAGCGGGCTCCCGACAAGGAATTCCTGGACTGGCAACTCGAGCAGTATCGCAAACACCACGCCCGTTCCGCTCGGTACCAGGAACTGATGGCGGTATTGCAGGGGCATGGGCCACAGGCTCCGACAGGCCGCGAGTGGAGCTGGATCATCGACGCGATGAAACAGCTCTTCTAAGGGCGCGGCCGCAGACTCATCCGCATATCAGCGATTGTCCAGGTACGCTCTCGATGGGGGAGCATGCCTGGCATCAAGATGAGGTCGATGCTGAGAGATTACGACGCCTAGCCGCGCCGGCGGCCGAAAAGCCGTTGTGGCTGGACATTGCCGACGGCGGCCGCGACCCTGCGAGGGGCAACCTGGCGCGCATCATTGGCGGAATTTTCGGCGAAATAGGCTTCGTGCCTTGCAGCCGGAGCGGCGTCCTCCGCCTCGAACCAGGCATCGAGTTGCTCGCGGCAGTCCGAGTGGCTCATGGCGCCGATCAAGGCTTCCGCGTGGCTCGTTTCGCCGAAGGGTTCGCGAAGGTGAGGATAGAGCGCCTGAAGCACGAAACCGGCATCGGTCGGCCCGACATCCAGCGCGACGAGGCTCGTCGCAAGTCGCTGTCCGGAAATATCGAGCAGGATACGCTCGACCTGCGCGTCCTTGGTGCCGAGCGCCTGACCGAGGACGCGCGAGAACAGGATAATCTCGCCGCTACGGGCAAAGCGCACCAGCAGCGCCGCATGAACGTCGTTGATTGCCTCAGACGAAGCTGCGGGCGCGGTAGCGGGTGACCCCGTCCGCGCCAGCGTCTTGATCTCGTGCCGAAGCGCTTCTTCGCGGGCAGCCCGCAAGGAAGCGGCTTCGGGCTCCAGGTTTGGTTGGTCCGCCACCGCCTGTTTCGCGGCGTTGCTGCGTGCGGCGAGTCCGGGCGGATTGTGGTGCTCGACGAGGGCATCGACGACGAGGGGAGAGAGGTTCGGACGCCGCGCGATCGCTGCGGCATGTTCCGGGCCGCGCTCGCGGATGACCGAAATAAGGGTACGGTCTGCAATCGCTTTCGAGCGCGTCAGAAAAATCGCGGCAATCGAAATCGGCATGCTGCCGATCAGATTTGCGACCGGTTCCGGGATTTGCTGGCATTGCGAAAGAGCTGCCGCCGCCTGGCGGCGTGCTTCGTTGCTGGAACCGAGGAAGAGCGGCTCGAACAGTTCGGAAAACTGCTTCATGTCGGACTTGCGGGGGATGCGCAGGCTTTCGAAACCAGTGACCGTCGCCATCAGGACCACGTCCTTCAAGCGGCCGGTCTGTGGCCTTTCCAACTCACGAAAGCGATCCGTCACGGTAATTCCCTGCACGCAAAACATGATCGCCGTTTCCGGTGATCCGGAAAGGCACACGTCGCAAAAATTAGAAGAAAAGCGTTAGCGCACTGTTAACTATGGATGTTGGAGCTTTATTCAGGCTTACGGCACAGGCGTGGCGCCCGAAAGGGTCGCCCAGCAGCCGCGCCAGCCCCGTATTTCTCGGGGACATCCGCGGCATCAGCCATAAAAAATCCACATGCGCTGACGAGTTATCGCGGCGACGGTCAAGGGCTCCGGACGCCCGCCGACGCTTGGAGGCCAAGTGAAGAGGGGCCTCTCCATGGGAGATATGGAACTGTGAAGAAATTTATCCTGCGCGCGGCGGCGGTCTGCGCGCTCCTCGCGGCCCCGGCGATCGCCGAGGCTGCAGAAGGCTTTGCCACTGCCAATGTCAATATGCGCTCCGGTCCGAGCACCCGCTATCCGGCGGTATCGATGATCCCGGTCGGCGAATCGGTGGAGATCCACGGATGCCTTGCTGATCTGCCGTGGTGCGACGTCTCGTTCTACGGTGGTCGCGGCTGGGTTGCCGGGCGCTATGTTCAGGCCGACTATCGTCGCAATCGCGTTTATGTCGAGCCCCGCTACTATCGGCCGCTCGGAATTCCAACGGTCGTCTTCCAGTTCGACAACTATTGGGACCGCAACTACCGCGGTCGTGACTTCTATCGCGAGCGTGACCGCTGGCGCCGGGGTCCGGATTGGGTCGACGACCGCCGGAATCGTCGCGACTGGGAACGCCAGCGCGAGCGCGATCGCCGTGACTGGGAAGGTGATCGGCGCCGCGAGCGGCGAGACTGGGAAACCGGCCAGCGCGACGAGGAATGGCGTCGCCGCGAAGGTGAATGGAACAGCGAGCGGACGGTACGCGAAGAACGCCGCGAGTGGGAACGTCGCAGTGATGGCGTGCGCGTTCGCCAGGACGATGGTGTCATTTACGAAGGCGCCCGCCCTGCGCCGCTCGTTCGGTGCCAGTTCGACGATCCGAATTGCGAAAACTGACCTGGAGCGCCTGAAGCGGCGCCCTTCCGATGGACTGGAAAACGGGCGGCTCTGGCCGCCCGTTTGCTTTTGGCGCTTAGGCTTTCTGCGGTTTCAAGCGGAACCAAACGCTATCCGGAGCGTTGAGACGGCGCAGACAAGGGAGCGTTGTAATGGTGGAAAAGAAACTGGAGGCCGTGCAGAAAGTCAGCGAAAACGTTTCGCAGGTGCAGGCGCGTGCTGAGGTTGACGTACAAATCGCCGAACTGCGGGCGGAAATCGCCCGGCTGACCGAAGCGGTCTCTGCCATTGGCAGCGGTACGAAGGCAGTCGTGCAGGGCGAGGCGGAATTGATGGTGGAACGCGTTCGCGAACGCGTGCGCGAAGAACCGCTGTCGACACTGGTGGCGGTTGCCGGGGTGTCGTTCCTGTTCGGTCTGATATCGCGACGCTAGTGGAAGCGACGGCTTAAAAAAGCGCTCCGGGTTGTTACCTCGGATACATCTCGGGGCCTCGTCTGGCGGGATAATGAGACTTGGTTGGTGTTGCAGCGGTGTATTAGCATTCTGTTAACCAGCCTATGGCTCAATCGGGGTAGACCCGTTATCATCGGGCTGCGTCGTGTGAACCAGAAGAGCAACATCCGGGCGACCGGAAGAAGGAGCAAACGAGAAAAGCGCGCCTGTCCAGGCAAAGCCTGGAAAAATGCGCTGGCCCGAGAGGGCAGGGTGAAATCTGTACGGTAGTTCATCCGTCTCAAGACTTTGTGGAGACGAGCATGGCAGACGTGATCAGAATTCAGGACCGAAAGGTCCGCGTACCGCCGCGTAGGCCACCGGCCATATCGGGCGGAGCCAAAGTGCTTCTGTTCACCGGTATCCGTTACGAACGCCTCGACCGCGACCCGCAGCCGACGGCACCGGATGGACGCCGGATCAAGAAGCAGTAGCGTTCGATTTCCTGCGTCGGCGGCCGGCTATGACCGGGCGCGCGCCTCCTTGACCCCAAGCATCAGGGTCCCTCCACCATTATTCCTGTATTGAACGTAGTTTAGCGTCGGCAGTCTGCCGAGCGCCGTGGCTGCGCGATGAGCCGTCTTCACGTCCGAGGGCTCTAGCGGCGAAATGGCTCGCAGCTTGATTCCGCGAGGAAGTTGCGGACCTGTTCTTCGAAGCTGTCGACCGGCGCCATCGCCCTCAAGACGGCATAGCCGTCCTGTTCCTTCATCTCCACCATGATCGATTGCGCCAGCGCCTCCGGCGGCGACTTGCGCAGTTCCACCAGCTGGATCGGCGTCGCGACGACAAGATCGAGCTTGCCGTTAACCGCCGTGTGGTCGTTCATGCTGAAAACTTCGTTCGAATTGCTGTCGAAGACCGCGAGAGACCAGAACGGCACGTTGCCGCTGGCGAGGAAGCGCGCCGGCCCGTCGGAGATCGAGAAGCTGCAAACGGCCGTCCGGAGATAGGGGTCGTCATTGGCAAGCCCGGTCGGCCCCGGCGTGCTCGTCAGCGCGAAGAAACTGTCCATTTCGAGCAGCCCGAGCACACGGGTATAGGCGTCGCGGCCAGTGAACTGCGGCAACGACAGAATGATGATGATGTGCAGCAGGGCGGCGCCGACAAGGCCGAGGACCGTGGCGAAGAGAACCTTACGCATCGCCGCACCCGGTCTTGGTGATGACAGGCATGGCGAGGTCGATCAGGCCCGAGGAACCGGCCGTCGGTGTGTCGAGCAGCGTCAGGACCAAGCGGAAGTTGCCCGCATGGCGTATGGCCAGCCAATTGTCCGGTTGGGCATTCGGCGACACATGGATGGTGAAGTTGCTGTTTTCGCTGCGCAGCACGGTCCAGGAATTAAGCGCCGAGGGCAGGTCGGTGCCGGGACGCAGCGGCAGGCCGTCGGCGTTCGCCGCATAGAGCGTCCAGAAACGAGCCTGCGGCGTCAGCCCCGTCACGTCATACGAGCAGGTCGCCTGCAGCTTCTGGCCCTTGTCGTCGATCTGTGCGGTGAACATCAATCCTTCGGCGCCGCCGTAGAGGAGTTCTCCAGCGCGCGCCCGGTGCGCCTTGGCATAGGGGTCGGCATTGATCGTCTGCGCTTCCGGAAAGGCAACCCATGGGCCGATTGCGATCGAGCCGAAGCCGACGGTCGCCTTCAGCGCCCACACGGCCGAGGCAATGCCGCCGCCGAAGGCGATGGCAAGAGCGAGGGCGACGAGGAAGGGAATTCGGAACAAGGGCGGCTCTATCGGAAATCGGTCAGCGACGGGGCAACATGGGGTTGCCCCCATATCTCGCCGAAATTGGCGCCCGGCGCAACGGCGACCGACGGATCACGCGCGGCCGCACGATGAGATGGCTGCCGAGGGGCTTCAGTTGCTGGCGGCATCGGGATCCGTCTGTCCGGAGCGTTTTTCTTCGGCAGCGCCGAGAGCCGCGAGCTTGCCGCCGGCTTTTTCCGGCGCTTTCAGCGTCGGCGCCTTTTCGAAGGTCTCGCCGATCGTGCGTAGCAGGCGGGTGACCTCGGCCGACAACGAGCGCGGACGGATAAGGGGCGGCAGGGCGTTTTCATCCGGCTTCGCCGCTGCGACCTGCGGCTGCTTCACTGGCGCCGTCGGGGCGGTCACTCCGGGGATGGCGCGGTGCTCGATGCCTTGCTCCGCATAGTCCATCAGCCGCTTGAACGTCATCGCCGGCAGCGAGCCGCCGGTCATGTTGTTGGTGGACGTGTAGTCGTCGTTGCCGAACCAGACCGCGGTCGTATAGTCGCCGGTGAAGCCGATGAACCAGGCGTCGCGATAGGCCTGAGTCGTCCCGGTCTTGCCGCCGACGAGGATGCCATTGTCGAGAGCGGCCTTGCGCGCGGTGCCGATGATCGGGATCTGCGTCAGCATCGAATTCATCGACGTGTTTGCGTTTTCCGAAAGCACGCGCCGCGCCGGCGGTTCGTCACGCCCGAAGTCGTAGAGGATGTCGCCGTCATAGTTGAGGATCTGGCTAATGCCGTGACGGCGTGACTGCACGCCGCCAGCCGGGAACACAGCATAAGCCGTCGCCTGATCGAGCACGGTGACTTCCGATGTGCCGAGCGGCATGGTCTTGTCGGTACGGATAGGGGTCTCGACGCCCATCGCCTTGGCGGTCTGAGCGATCAGGTCGGTGCCGAGCTTGTCCTTGGCGAGGCGCACGGGGATGGTGTTGATCGACTTGGCGATGGCTGTCAGGATGGTGATGCGCCCGGCATAGCTGCGGCCGTAATTCTGCGGCGACCAGCCGCGCCAAGTGATCGGCGCGTCGACGACGATCGTTTCCGGCGTCATGCCCTTCTCCATCGCGGCCGCGTAGGTATACACCTTGAAGGAGGAACCCGGTTGCCGCAGCGCACGGGTCGCGCGGTTGAACTGGCTCTCGCCATAGTCGCGACCGCCGACCATGGCGCGCACCGCGCCGCCATTCTCGAGCATGACAAGCGCGCCCTGCTTCACGCGGAAGCTCTCGCCATATTGGCGCAGGCTCGATTCCACCGAGTCCTCCGCGGCGTTCTGCAGGCCCATGTCGATCGTGGTGCGCACGATCAGCGAATGCTGCGCGAAGGGACGGGCAATGCGCTGGACCTCATCGAAGGCCCAGTCGAGGAAGAAATCGGGCGCCTTTACCTGGGCGCGGTCGATAACGCTGGCGGGATTGAGGCGCGCGGCGATTACCTGGCCCTCGGTCATCAGGCCACCCTGGACGAGGTTGGTCAGAACCTCGTTGGCACGACCGCGCGCAGCCGGCAGGTTGACATGCGGTGCATAGCGCGCCGGCGCCTTGAAAAGGCCGGCAAGCATCGCCGACTCCGCCAGGCTCACATCGGTGATCGATTTGCCGAAATAGAATTGCGCCGCCGCAGCCGCGCCAAAGGTGCCGCCGCCCATGTAGGCGCGATCGAGATAAAGCCTGAGGATTTCCTTCTTCGACAGGTTGCTTTCCAGCCAGATGGCAAGGAAGGCCTCCTTGATCTTGCGTTCGATCGTTCGCTCGTTCGAAAGGAATAGGTTCTTGGCGAGCTGCTGGGTCAGCGTCGAGCCGCCCTGGACGACGCCGCCGGCGCGGGCGTTTTCGGTCATAGCGCGGGCAAGACCCAGGAAGTCGATGCCCCAATGGTCGAAGAAGCGGCGGTCTTCGGTCGCCAGCACCGCCTTGATCAGGTGGTCGGGCAGTTCGTCGATCGGCACGGAATCTTCGTGGATGATGCCGCGGTGGCCGATTTCATTGCCGTAGCGGTCGAGGAAGGTGACGGCGAAGTCGCTCTGGGCACGCCAGTTTCCCTTGGTTTCCTCGAAGGCGGGAAGCGCCAGTGCCAGCATCAGCACCGAGCCGACGGTGCCCCAGGTCATGCCTTCGCCGAGGACCTCGAAGACGACCTTTTTCCAGCCAGTGACGCGGAAACGGCGGAAGAAGATGGTGGTATCTTCCCACCACTGCGCGAGCTTGAACCCGGTATTCCAGACCGTCGAATCGATCCAGGAGTCGATCCTGAGAAAGATGTGCCGTTTCTTCGGCCGATTATCGTCTTTCCTCGGTTCCCGCACGTCTCAACGTCCTGAAGGCTTTGTGGCATCATGCCGGCGCCGCGCAATATTTGCACGGCGTCAAATTCCAATCTACTTGCATATCGCGCTGCCGGCCTTAAAAAACCGGCAATTTTCTGCGAAATTTCTGTATCGCGGGCTATTTGACGAAAGTGTGATGACGATGGGCGAAATGCCTTTCTGGAAGGCGAAAAGCCTTGAGGACATGACCAATACGGAGTGGGAGAGCCTGTGTGACGGCTGCGGACTCTGTTGCCTGAACAAGCTGGAGGACTGGGATACCGGCGAGATCGCCTGGACCTCGATCCGCTGCACTTTGCTTGATGGCGAGAGCTGTCGTTGCAGGGACTATGAAAACCGACAGGCGACAGTGCCCGACTGCATCCAGCTGACGCCCAAGGCGGTGCGCGAAATCACCTGGCTGCCGCCGACCTGCGGCTACCGCCTCGTGGCCGAGGGGCGCGATCTCTATTGGTGGCACCCGCTGGTCTCAGGCGATCCGGATACTGTCCATGCCGCCGGCATCTCCGTGCGTGGCCGCACCGTTGCCGAGGACGGCATCGATATCGAGGACTATGAAGACTATCTCGTCACCTGGCCGCTGGAAGTGGGGCAGGAAAGCGTGGATTGAAAATGGATTGGTCCGCGCTTCGCAAGCGACTTGCGTGCGGGGCGCTCGCACTTCGGCGAACCGGCCATTCGCCTGATGCAGCCTAGTGGCTGCCGCCGTTCTTCCTGACGAGGTTTTTCGGTGCGACGTTGCGCCATGCCGTTTCCATAGACTGGCGCACGAGCCCTTCGTCGGCTTCGACGAAGTAGAATGATGTCCAGCCACGGTCACCCCAACCGCCAGGCACGGCGGCACAGACCCCGGGCTCCATTTCCAGGAGCATGCGCTGCTGATCAGGGGTGAATTTGAAGACCGCGCGGCCGGCTTCCGGCAGGGTCATGAAAATGCGCTTGCCCACCCGGAAGTCCCGTGTGCCGAAATGCGCGTTTTCCTCCGTTCCCGGCAAGCTTAGCGCGAGTTTTTCAATCTCTTCGGTCAGCATTCGGAAAGAGTAACATGGATTTTCCGAATGGCCAAAAGGCTGAAAATAGCCACAAAAATTCAAGGGCCGCAGCTATTGCCACGGCACCAATCCAATCGGCCAAGACGGGCCATTCGGCGTTGCAGGATGTGTTTCATCCTGACCCGTAAGGGTTCAACTCCGTGTTGCGTCTTGCATATGTCAGGATGGTCTTGGCGCAGGAAAACCGGTGCGCCGTTGACAGGCTTTACTCAGCCGGCTGGATCGGCTTCGGGGTGCTTTCGCCGGCGTCGCGCATGGCGCGCCATTCGTTTTCGAAACGGTCGAGCAGCGATTGCGGTACTTTGGACTGCTGAGATGCGGGCTGGTTGTTGGCTAGCGTCTGCATCCGATCCTCCCGGGGCCTATGACGGTTTCATGACATTTGATGTAGTGGACAATTTCATATCGTAAAGGCTTTGTAAATCAGTGGCTTAAATCATTTAAACGATTGAAAAATATTTAAATCGATTAATTTTTCGTTGATCCACAGCCGTCTGTCAATCCAAAGATCTGCCGGTGCAGATACGACTAAATTGGCTGTTCTTTTGAAGTATTTTTGCGGGCGTCCTGTCTTGTGTGGGAACGCCAAACCTCACGTGATGAGGCTCCTACAGAATGTGCCGAACGCCGGCACGCTCGCTCGCATCGCGGCGAAGCCATCGCGATGAAATCGAAGGGTGTCAGGGGCTTAGTGCGAATACCGGATTCGGCGCGCGATCAAGTTGACTCAACCTCGCAGGGTGTTGACTCAACTTTCAAACGATCGTCGGCAAGGGATTCAAAGGAATCGGAAATCGCTCCTGCCCGATGCGCTGTCCCAGTGTTCGGGCTTATGGCGGATGCATCCACCATCGCGGCATGCGCACCGCTGCCGACTTCGGAATGCTAGCGAAACATGCTTAACAAAAGGCTGATCTCATGGCCTGCAGTGAAGTATGCCCGTGATCTTGAGGCCCCATTCTGTCGTCGGCATCGAGATGAAACTGTCGCATGAGATGGCTATCGCTTGCTGGCGCAAGTCTCGTTCCGGGTTTCGTCACAAACGGAATCGCTGCAATCTAGGGTCGGATCCGTCGGCTCCCCAGTGGATACCTGACGGCTCTGAAAGCCGACATTCATTTGCCATTCAGCCTCATTCGGTTATTGCTTCTGCCATGATGCTTCCCAAGTCGAAAGTGCGTTCATGTCTTCACCAGTGATCATAGCCGCGCTTGCCGCAGGCCTCGCGGGCTTCAGCCCGCCTGCGATCAACGTGCCGTCGGATAACGTCGTCCGTGTGTCCGGCGATTGCAGCGCGGCCGCTGCGCAGGTGGTTGCCGATACCGGCGGCGAGCTGCTGTCGGCACAGCCGACATCCGATGGCCAGTGCGTGATCACGGTACTCGTTCCCGGTAATGGTGGACGGCCGAAGAAGGTGACCGTGAAGGTGCCGATGTAAGCGGTCCCCGCAGCGTTGCGCGTCTTGTCAGGCGCGCAAAGGTCGCTGTAGCGCTTTGAATGCCTGCATGTTTCTGTCCTTAAATCGGCTAGGTTTGACGAAACACGCAGCGGAAATGGCCGCGAGAGGAAGTAGAGACGAATGCGCATTCTGATTGTCGAGGACGACGCCAACCTGAACCGGCAGCTCGCCGAGGTGCTGAAGGAGGCCGGCTATGTCGTCGACCAGGCCTATGACGGCGAGGAGGGGCACTATCTCGGCGACGCCGAGCCCTATGATGCCGTGATCCTCGACATCGGCCTGCCGGAGATGGATGGCATCACCGTTCTCGAGAAGTGGCGCGGCGACGGCAAGACCATGCCTGTGCTGATCCTGACAGCGCGCGATCGCTGGAGCGACAAGGTTGCCGGTATCGATGCCGGCGCCGACGATTACGTCGCCAAGCCGTTCCATGTCGAAGAGGTTCTCGCCCGCATCCGCGCCCTGATCCGTCGTGCCGCCGGCCATG
>NZ_JAEPRP010000058.1:0-25466 GCF_016652895.1 Ensifer sp. SSB1 | reverse complement strand
GCAAGCTCGGAGATCGTCTGCGGCCCGGTGCGCCTCGATACCAAGGGTTCCAAGGCAACCGTCGATGGCATAGCCCTCAAGCTGACGTCGCACGAGTTCCGGCTGCTCTCCTATCTCATGCATCACATGGGCCAGGTCGTTTCGCGCACGGAACTCGTCGAGCATATGTACGATCAGGATTTCGACCGCGATTCCAATACGATTGAGGTGTTCATCGGCCGGCTGCGCAAGAAGATCGGCAACGATCTGATCGAAACGGTGCGCGGCCTCGGATACCGAATGCAAGCGCCGGGCAATGGCAATTAGGTCCCTCACAGCCCGCGTATTGGCGGTTTCCACCGTCTGGGCGGTCGTCGCCCTGGTCGTGATCGGCGTGGTCATTTCCGAACTCTATCGCCAGGGCTCCGAACGCGGCTTCAAGGACCTGCTGCGGGCGCAGCTTTTCAACGTCGTCAATTCGATCTCCGTCAACGAGAAGACGGTACTTTCGGGCAGTCCGCAGCTTGGCGATCTGCGATTTTCACAGCCGCAGACCGGCTGGTACTGGATCGTCGACCCGATCGGCGAATTCGACACGCCGCCTTTGATCTCGACGTCGCTCGGCAACGGAAAGCTGCCGATCGCCAGCGTCGATGAGGTTCCCTTCGACACCGGCTACGTCCGGTTCTACACGACCAAGGATCCGTTCGGTAACGCGGTCGAAGTTTCCGAGACCGAGGTGGTATTGGACATCCAGGGTCACACCGCTCGCTTTCGCGTGGCCGGCAACCGCGACGTGCTCGAAGCCGACATCAATCGCTTCACCCGCAACCTGACCATCGCGCTTTCCATCTTCGGTCTCGGCGGCCTTGGTGTGAACGCGCTGACCATTCTCTTCGGCCTGCGCCCGCTCGATCAGGTCCGTCGCTCGCTGGAGAAGATCCGCGCCGGCGAAAGCGAGAGGCTTGATGGAGCTTTCCCCCGCGAAATCCAGCCGCTTGCCAACGAAGTGAACGCCCTGATCGACAGCAACCGCCGCATCGTCGAGCGCGCCCGCATGCAGGTCGGCAATCTCGCGCATTCCCTGAAGACACCGATCGCCGTGCTCCTCAACGAGGCCCGGGTGCTCGACGCGTCGCACGGCGAACTGGTGCGCAACCAGGTCGATGCGATGCAGATGCAGGTTCAATCCTATCTCAGCCGCGCGCGGATCGCCGCACAACGCGAATCCGTCCTGGCGCGCACCGAGGCGCAGCCGGCGCTCGAACGTCTGGTTCGGGTGATGCGCAAGCTCAACCCGGAAAAGCAGGTGCACCTGTCGATCAATCCGCCGGCGTTGGTGCTTGCGATGGAATTGCAGGATGTCGAGGAAACCGTCGGCAACCTGCTTGAAAACGCTGCCCGCCACGCCCGTGGCGAGGTGTGGCTGAACGTCCGACCGGCGCCGAGCGATCTGCATGCGAAGGAACCCGGAAGGCAGTGGATCGTGCTCGACATCGATGACGACGGCCCGGGGCTCAATCCTGATCAGATCGCGCTGGCAATGAAACGCGGCAAACGACTTGACGAAAGCAAGCCCGGAACCGGGCTCGGGCTGTCGATCGTCAGCGAGATCGTGCGGGAGTATCAAGGCACCATTACGCTGTCGCGCCGGGATGAGGGGGGACTGCGTGCCCAGCTCCTGTTGCCGGCCGCGGCTTAGAGCGGGGTGAAGAAGGGTGCGCGGTTTCGTGATTTAGGTGTCACACCCGTGCTCGAAAATGTCACAGTGGCAGGGCGCGCCGTTGCCTCGGCAGGCGGGGAATGCCAAAAGAAAATCAAGGACAAGTCGTCATTTGACCCGAATGTACCGGGTTTCACGAATGCGGCTTCGGATAGGAATGGTTGAGTGTCGCGGATCATGAGGAACCAGGCAGAAATGGCACGGACTTTTGTCGTTGGCGGTCGGATCGCGGTGATCGCGTCGGCCGTGGCTCTTGCCGGCTGCAGCACGACCGCGGGCGGCAAGTCGACCGCGACCCGCAGTGTCTCCTCCACGACCTATATTGCCGCGCTTCAGGGCGGCGTGATCGGTCGCCTTTCCGATCTCGATATTGGTACGTCCGACCGTCAACGCGCGCTCGAGGCAGAGTATCGTGCGCTCGAGGCAGCGCCCGGCGGTCAGCCTGTAACCTGGGCTGGACGTGGCGTCAGCGGCTCCGTCGTTGCCGCCGCCCCCTATCAGGTCGGGTCGCAGAATTGCCGCCAGTACAGCCATACTGTCACGACCAAGACTGAGGCGAAGACGGCCCGGGGTGCTGCCTGCCGCAATCCCGACGGCAGCTGGACGCCGCTCAGCTGAGCGCAGTCCCTTCTGAGGCCGTTTGAGAGCGTCGGGGGTGGCATCGTCGTCCGTTGCGGCGAAACGCCTCAAATCTCCGTCATAACCGGTTTTCGAGTTGGAAAGGCATGGGCCTCATAGTATTGAGCGTCCATGTTGTTCTGGATCCTCGTCGCCACTTTGACGGCGGCCGTCGCCGCCGTGCTGATCCTCCCGCTGATGCGGGCAGGGGAAGCCCCATCGTCTCCCCACAGCCACGACATCGAGGTCTATCGCGACCAGCTCGATGAACTGAAGCGCGATCAGGACAGCGGCCTGATCGGTAGCGCCGATGCCGAGCTTGCGCGCGCCGAAGTGGCGCGCCGGTTGCTGGCAGCCGGTGAGAGCGACCGCAATGTGGCGCCGGCCGTTTCGCAGCGGCGCGGGGCCAATCGTCTGGCCCAGGCTTTCGTGCTGCTCTGTCTTCCGGTCGTCGGGCTCTGTCTTTACCTGCTGACGGGTAGCCCGGGCGTGCCGGCACAGCCGCTTGCCGCGCGTTTGGCCGACCCCAATGGCGATATCAATGTCCTGATCGCCAAGGCTGAAAACCACCTTGCGGTAAACCCGAATGACGGTGCCGGCTGGGATCTGCTCGCACCGATCTACATGCGCAACGGCCGCATCGAGGAAGCGGTCGACGCCTATGACAGGGCCATCCGCCTGCTCGGGCCGACGCCGGCGCGCCTGGGTGGATACGCTGAAGCCCTGGTCGTGCAATCCGATGGTCTCGTGACGACCAAGGCGCAGGAGGCATTCCAGCAGGCACTGACGATCGACCCCAATGATCCGCGCTCGGAGTTCTACCTTGCCCTCGGCCTCAAGCAGGAAGGCAAGAAGGAGGAGGCGCTGACCGCCTTCAACAGGCTGGTCGCGACGTCGCCTGCCGACGCGCCCTGGCTGCCGCTCGTCAAGCAGCATGTGGCGGAACTGGGGGGCGCAACCAGCGCTGCCGCGCCCGGCAATCCCAGTGCCGAGGATGTCGCCGCCGCCGAGAGCATGACCTCCGGCGACCGTCAGGAAATGATCCGCGGCATGGTCGAAAGCCTCGAAAGCCGCCTCAAGGAAAATCCGGATAACCTCGAGGGCTGGGCGCGGCTGATCCGCTCCCATGTTGTCCTTGATCAACGAGACAAGGCCGCGGCCGCGCTAAAGGAGGGCCTCAAAACCTTCCCGGCCGATGGCGACGGGGGCAAGCAGCTCCTGGCGCTTGCTCGCGAACTCGGGATTGCGACCGATGGAGTGACGCAATGACGCGCAAGCAAAAAAGACTGGCGATCATCGGTGGTGGTGTCGGCTTTCTGGTTCTCGCAGCCTTTCTGGTAATGTTCGCCTTCAGCCAGGCGATCGCCTATTTTTATGTGCCGAGCGATCTCGCCAAGGCGAACGTTGCTCCGGGCACGCGCATTCGTCTCGGCGGCGTGGTCGAAGCGGGTTCGGTGAAGCGCGGCGACGGCAAGACGGTCACCTTCACTGTGACCGACACACTTGCCGGCGTGCCGGTAACCTACACGGGCATCCTGCCCGACCTGTTCCGCGAGGGGCAGGGCGTGGTGACGGAGGGAGCCTTCGTTCAAGGGAACTCCGTCTTCGTGGCGGATACGGTTCTCGCCAAGCATGACGAGACCTATATGCCGAAGGATGTCGCCGACCGGTTGAAGGCGCAGGGCGTCGAGCTCAGCGGGAAGGAAACGATTAAATGATCATCGAGCTCGGACATTACGCGCTGGTCCTGGCATTGGCGACCGCGGTCATCCAGGCCGCTCTGCCGTTCCTCGGGGCGCGGCTGAACGACCGCGGCTTGATGGAATTGGCGTCGAGCGCGGCGGTCGCCTGTTTCCTGCTGGTCGCCTTCGCGTTCATCGTGCTCACCTTCGCCTACGTGACTTCGGACTTCTCGGTCCGCAACGTCTGGGAAAACTCCCACTCGTTGAAGCCGCTGATTTACAAGATCTCAGGTGTGTGGGGGAACCACGAAGGATCGATGCTGCTGTGGCTGCTGATTCTGACATTCTTCTCGGCGCTGGTCGCCTCTTTCGGGCGCAACCTGCCGGAAACGCTGAAGGCGAACGTGCTTGCGGTCCAGGCCTGGATCGCCATGGCCTTTGCGCTCTTCATCTTGCTGACGTCCAATCCGTTCGCGCGGCTGATCCCGGCGCCGGGTGAGGGCAAGGACCTGAACCCGATCCTGCAGGATGTCGGCCTCGCCATTCATCCGCCGCTGCTCTACCTCGGCTATGTCGGTTTCTCCGTCTGCTTCTCCTTTGCGATCGCGGCACTGATCGAGGGCCGCATCGATGCCGCCTGGGCGCGCTGGGTCCGTCCCTGGACGCTCGCCGCCTGGACGTTTTTGACCGCTGGCATCTCCATGGGTTCCTACTGGGCCTATTATGAACTCGGCTGGGGCGGCTGGTGGTTCTGGGACCCGGTCGAGAACGCGTCCTTCATGCCCTGGCTCGCGGGCACGGCTTTGCTGCATTCGGCACTGGTCATGGAGAAGCGCGAGGCGCTGAAGATCTGGACCGTGCTGCTCGCGATCATGACCTTCTCGCTTTCGCTGCTCGGTACTTTCCTCGTGCGCTCCGGCGTGCTGACTTCCGTTCACGCCTTCGCTACCGACCCGACGCGCGGCATCTTCATTCTCGCCATCCTCGTCTTCTTCATCGGCGGTGCCTTCACACTCTTTGCTTTGCGTGCCTCGCACCTGAAAGCCGGCGGCATCTTCGCGCCGATTTCGCGTGAGGGCGCACTGGTCTTCAACAACCTGATCCTGACAACGGCGACCGCGACGGTCCTCACCGGCACACTCTATCCGCTGGTGCTTGAGGCGCTCACCGGGGACAAGATCTCCGTGGGCCCGCCCTTCTTCAACATGACCTTCGGTCTCCTGATGCTGCCGCTGCTCTTTGCGGTACCGTTCGGTCCATTGCTGGCGTGGAAGCGCGGGGACCTCGCCGGCGTCGCCCAGCGGCTCTTCGCGTCCGTCGCGATCGGTCTTGTCGCCGGCACGATCTACTATTACGTGATGAACGGCGGCCCGGTTCTGGCGCTCCTCGGCATTGCACTTGGCGTCTACCTGATCGCCGGTTCGCTCACCGATCTGGCGCTGCGCTCCGGCGTCGGCAAGGTTGCGGGCAATGTCGCCTGGCGGCGCTTTGCCGGCCTGCCACGCTCTGCCTTCGGTACGGCTCTTGCCCATATCGGTCTTGGCGTCACCTTGATCGGCATCGTCGCTGTCACGGCATTCGAAACCGAGACGGTCGTCGAGATGAAGCCGGGCATGACGGTTGACGCCGGCGGTTACACGCTGCGCTTCGACGGCATGCGCAACGGCAGTGGCCCGAACTACACGGAAGAATCCGGTCACTTCACCATTAGCCGCGGCGGCGTCGCCGTTTCCGAGGTCTGGTCGTCGAAGCGCCTCTACCAGGCGCGCCGCATGCCGACGACGGAAGCAGGCATCCGCACCTTCGGTCTCAACCAGCTCTATGTTTCGCTCGGCGACCAAATCAGCGAAGGCGGTATCGTCGTGCGCATCTGGTGGAAGCCGATGATCCTGTGCATCTGGGGCGGAACCCTGTTCATGATGGCGGGTGGCTTCGTATCCTTGAGCGATCGCCGGCTGCGTGTCGGTGCGCCGACACGGGCCAAGCGGCCGAAGACAGTGCCAGTGGGGGCTGCCGAATGATCCGTCTGCTGCTGGCGCTTGTGCTGTTCACCCTGCCGATCGGATCAGCCTTTGCAGTCAATCCGGATGAGGTGCTGGCCGACCCTGCGCTTGAAGCCCGCGCTCGGGCGATCTCGGCCGAACTGCGTTGCATGGTCTGCCAGAACCAGTCGATCGACGATTCCAATGCCGAGCTTGCCAAGGACCTGCGCGTGCTGGTGCGCGAGCGGCTCGCCAACGGCGATAGCGACGAAGCGGTGATCGACTATGTCGTATCCCGCTATGGCGAATTCGTGCTGCTGAAGCCACGCTTCGAAACGAAGACGCTGATCCTGTGGGGCATGCCTGCAACCCTGCTGCTCGTCGGGGCGATCACCCTTGTCATTGCGTCGCGCCGGCGCGGGGCTCAAGCCAAGGGAACGCCGCTTTCCGAGGATGAAAAGGAAAAGCTGAAGAAACTCCTTCAGCCCTGACGGGACGCTTGGAGCGGCGTCGCGCGTTCGACGATGTCGAACGCCAATAGCCTGATATCGCAGGCGAATGTTCTCGGCGATAACGGTCGCCGTTCGCGGCGACATGCGGTCGGCAATGGGCTATCGGTCCATCCCTAGTCATCTCCCGCAACATTACCAAATATTCATCTTCCGGACAGAACTCAGTAAGGTCCCATCCGTTACATCTTTCGTCATCGGCTGTTCCTCCAGTCAGCCAAACGAGCCCGCCTCTTCCCTGCGAGGTGGGTATCGCAACCAGGTTTCGGTGCCGTCTTCGACGGCATCAAGGAAGAGAAAAGGCAAAACGGATGATTACGACCAAATCCCTGCGTCCCTCCCTCAAGACCGTTCTGAAGACCTCGACCGTTGCCGGTCTTGCTGCCGTCATGCTGACCTCCGGATTGCCGGCCAGCATCTCCCAGTCCTTCGCGGAAGCGGTGAAGGTGGAAGCGCCGTCGGTGCCGAGCTTTGCCAACGTCGTCGACGCGGTTTCGCCGGCCGTCGTCTCGGTTCGTGTCCAGTCGCGCGTCAATCCGGTTTCCGAAGACGGCAGCGACTTCAGCTTCGGCTTCAATGGCCGTGGCTTCGATGAACTGCCGGATGATCACCCGCTGAAGCGTTTCTTCAAGGAATTCGGCCCGCGCGGTGATGACCGTGCCGAGCGCGGTGGTCCGGGTCGCCGTGGTCCGCATGGCGAAGGTCGCCTGCGCCCGACGTCCCAGGGTTCGGGCTTCTTCATCTCGGAAGACGGCTACCTCGTCACCAACAACCACGTCGTTTCCGACGGTTCGGCCTTTACGGTTATCCTCAACGACGGCACCGAACTCGATGCCAAGCTGATCGGCAAGGACAGCCGCACCGATCTCGCCGTGCTCAAGGTCGATGACAAGCGCAAGTTCACCTATGTCGGCTGGGCTGACGACAGCAAGGTCCGCGTCGGTGACTGGGTGGTTGCAGTCGGCAATCCGTTCGGCCTCGGCGGTACCGTGACCTCGGGCATCATCTCGGCCCGTGGCCGCGACATCGGCTCCGGCCCCTATGACGACTACCTGCAGGTCGACGCTGCCGTGAACCGCGGCAACTCGGGTGGTCCGACCTTCAACCTTTCGGGCGAAGTGGTCGGCATCAACACCGCGATCTTCTCGCCGTCGGGCGGTAACGTCGGTATCGCCTTTGCGATCCCCGCGGCCGTCGCCAAGGACGTCGTCGCCGACCTGATCAAGGACGGTTCGGTTTCCCGTGGCTGGCTCGGCGTACAGATCCAACCTGTCACCAAGGACATCGCTGAATCGCTTGGTCTTTCGGAAGCAAGCGGCGCGCTGGTCGTCGAACCGCAATCCGGCTCGCCGGGTGAAAAGGCCGGCATCAAGAAGGGCGACGTCGTAACCGCGCTCAACGGGGACACCGTCAAGGATCCGCGTGATCTTGCGCGCAAGGTTGCTGCCATCCGTCCGGGCACCACCGTTGATCTGAGCCTGTGGCGTGATGGCAAGTCCGAAAGCGTCAAGCTGGAAATCGGCACCCTGCCGAAGGATGACAAGGACGCTGCCAAGACCCAGGACAGCCAGACCGAAGAAGCACAGCCTTCGAGCGAACAGGCACTGGCTAACCTCGGCGTTACCGTCGTGCCGTCCGATGACGGCAAGGGGGTCACAATCGCCTCGGTCGACGAAGACTCCGACGCCAGCGATCGTGGCCTGAAGACGGGCGAAAAGATCGTCTCCGTCAACAATCAGGAAGTGAAGTCCGCCGACGACATCCTCAAGGTCATCAATGCTGCCAAGAAGGACGGCCGTAGCAAGGCGCTCTTCCAGATAGAGGCCGAGAACGGTAGCCGCTTCGTGGCCCTCCCGATCGATCAGGGCTGATCGCGGCAGTCAAATGATTGACCGGAGCGCCGCGATTTCCAAGTGATTTCGCGGCGCTTTCCGTTTCGGGCGGGATGAGGAAAGATCTCTGCGGTTTTCCGCCTTCATTCTGCTCTTGTCCACGAGAAGCGCTCGCCAATCCGGTTGTCGCAAAGCCGAAACCGGTTGAGACAGATAGGGGTCCGGGACTATGGTCGCGCGTATGAAGATTCTCATCATTGAAGACGATCTCGAGGCGGCAGCCTATCTGGCGAAAGCCTTCCGTGAGGCAGGCATCGTGTCCGATCACGCCAGCGATGGCGAGAGCGGTCTCTTCATGGCCAGCGAGAACAGTTACGACGTTCTGGTGGTCGATCGCATGTTGCCGCGTCGTGACGGCCTGTCTGTCATCACAGAGCTCAGGCGCAAGGACGTTCACACGCCGGTGCTCATTCTTTCCGCACTTGGCCAGGTCGACGACCGTGTTACCGGCCTGCGCGCCGGTGGTGACGACTATCTTCCGAAGCCCTACGCCTTCAACGAGCTGCTCGCGCGGGTCGAGGTGCTTGGCCGCCGCAAGGGCACGCCCGAGCAGGACATGGTCTACCGCGTCGGTGATCTCGAACTTGATCGCCTGTCGCATTCCGTCCGCCGACAGGGCAAGGAGATCCCGCTGCAGCCGCGCGAATTCCGTCTGCTCGAATATCTCATGAAGAATGCCGGCCAGGTCGTGACCCGCACCATGCTTCTGGAAAACGTGTGGGATTACCACTTCGACCCGCAGACCAACGTCATCGACGTCCATGTCTCGCGGCTGCGCTCGAAGATCGAGAAGGACTTCGATGTGCCGCTGCTGCGCACTGTTCGTGGTGCCGGCTACATGATCAAGGATGACCGGGCCCCCGCATGAGCAAGCTTCGCGTTCTCTTCAGAACGACCGCGGTTCGGCTTTCCGCCCTCTATCTCATCCTCTTTTCGCTCTGCGCCGCCTTCCTCGTTTTCTACGTTACCGGCATGTCGGAGCGGTTGCTGCAGCAGCAGACCCGGGATTCGATCACCGCCGAGGTGACGCAGATCGAGCAGGTCTACACGCGGGCCGGCATGAACGGGCTGTTGCGCTCGCTCGAGCGCCGCGCGCGCCAGCCGGGGGCCAATCTCTATGTCATCGCCGGGCCGAACGGCGAGATCCTCGCTGGCAACGTCGCGAGCCTCGAGCCCGGATTGCTCGACAGTGAAGGCTGGACCGAGCGCCCCTTTGCCTATCAGCGCTATACGGACGAGACGAAGACGGACAGCCATGTGGCGCTCGCCCATGTGCTGGTGCTCGACAATGGCCTGCGCATTCTCGTCGGTCGCGACTTGCAGGAGCCGCAGAAGTTTCGCGCGCTGGTGCGTCAGGCGCTGATGGTGGCGCTTGGCGTCATGGGGCTTGGCGCACTCGTCATCTGGTTCGGCATTGGCCGCAACGCGCTCAAACGCATCGACCGCATGTCGGAGGCCAGCACCAAGATCATGGCGGGCGATCTTTCGCAGCGCCTGCCGATGAGCGGCTCTGGCGACGAGTTCGACCGATTGTCGGAATCGCTGAACGCGATGCTCGGCCGTATCGAGAAGCTGAACGAAGGTTTGCGCCAGGTCTCCGATAACATCGCCCATGACCTCAAGACCCCGCTGACGCGGTTGCGCAACAAGGCGGAAGCGGCACTTGCCCGCAAGGGCACCAGCCAGCGCGGCGCGCTCGAGGAAATTATCGGTGAGTCCGACCAGTTGATCCGGACCTTCAATGCGCTGCTGATGATTTCGCGCGTCGAGGCCGGTTCGTCCGCCGCCGAGATGAGCGAGATCGATCTTTCGCAGATCGTTTCCGATAGCGTCGAACTCTATGAGCCCGTGGCCGAAGACGTCGGTTTGAAACTCGAAGCCGACGTCGCCCAGAATCTCGTGATTTCAGGCAACCGGGAACTGGTCGGCCAGGCTCTCGGCAACCTCATCGACAACGCGATCAAGTATGCCGATGGCGCGGACAATCCGCTGATCAAGGTCTCGCTGGAAAAGCGCGATGGCCATGTGCTCTTGTCCGTAGCAGATCACGGCCCCGGCATCCCCACCGCGATGCATGACGAGGTGGTGAAGCGCTTCGTTCGCCTGGACGAGAGCCGGTCGAAGCCGGGCACGGGCCTCGGCCTTTCGCTGGTAGAGGCGGTCATGGAAATGCACCACGGCTCGCTGCGTCTTGCCGATACCGAGCCCGCGGCCGGTGACGGCGGCAAGGGGCTGACGGTGCGGATGGTTTTCCCGGTGGCTGCAACCTGATAGACCGGTTCCCGGAGAGTGAGAATGGAATGGGCAGCTGCGGCTTTCTGGCCGCATCCCGTTCCAGGCAAGGGGAAACGGCATGCAGGAACAGGTGCAGCAGTGCTGGGAGATCGAGACGGCGCCAATCCGTCCGGCGACACAGGCCGACGCCAAAACGGCGCTCTCCGTGCTGAAAGACATGGCCAAGGGGCACGAGAGGATCGCAAGCCTGCTTGCCTCGGAGAGCCCGTTCAAGACTTTCGTCGTGTCGGCCTTTGCACTTTCGCCCTTCCTGCGCGACACCGGCGACAGCCGGCCGGCCATTCTCGAAGAGCTCCTGTCCACTGATCTATCGACCTTTCTGACCGAGCGGGTGCGTCGCGCCCGGGATGCCTGGAAGCCGAACGAGGGCGGAGCGGCCCTGCCGGACACGGAGATCATGGCTCGGCTGCGAAGGGCCAAACGTGAGCTGGCCTTCGCCGTGGCGCTCGCCGATCTCTCCCGGCATTTCGACGGCCGCGAAACCACGCGCTGGCTCAGCGAATTTGCCGGTGCTGCGGTGTCGGCGACAATCGATCACCTGCTGCTCAGCGCACACGAAGGCGGCAAGCTGATCGTCAAGGATGTCGCCAGTCCCAGCATAGGTTCCGGCGTCGTCGTTCTCGGCATGGGCAAGCTCGGTGCCTTCGAGCTCAATTACTCCTCCGACATCGACCTCGTCGTCTTCTACGATCCGCAATCCGGCATCATCGTCGATCGCGACGATGCCTCGGAAACCTTCGGTCGCCTGCTGCGCCGCCTGATCCGCATCCTGCAGGAGCGCAGCGGCGACGGTTATGTCTTCCGCACCGACCTGCGTCTGCGGCCGGATCCGGGCTCGACGCCGCTGGCGATCCCGGTCGAAGCGGCGATTCTCTACTACGAGGGCAGGGGGCAGAACTGGGAACGGGCCGCCTTCATCAAGGCGCGGCCGGTGGCCGGCGATATCGAGGCCGGCGAACGCTTCCTGCGCGAACTGGTCCCCTTCGTCTTCCGCAAATATCTCGACTATGCGGCGATCGCCGACATTCATTCGATCAAGCGCCAGATCCACGCCCACAAGGGGCATGGCGAGATCGCGGTCAAGGGTCACAACATCAAGCTTGGTCGCGGCGGCATCCGCGAGATCGAGTTCTTCGTGCAGACGCAGCAGTTGATCGCCGGTGGCCGCATGCCCGATCTGCGCCAGCGCGCGACGGAGCCGATGTTGCGGGCCCTCGTCAAGGCCGGCTGGATCGATGAGGAGACGGCCGATGAACTTGTGGAGGCCTACTGGTTCCTGCGTGATGTCGAGCACCGGATCCAGATGGTGCGCGACGAGCAGACCCACGTTCTGCCCGAGACCGAAGCGGAGCTGAAGCGCATCGCCTATATGCTCGGCTTCGAGGATACGGCAGCCTTTTCCAAGGCGCTTTCGCGCGTGCTGAAGACGGTTGAGCGCCGCTATGCCCAGCTTTTCGAGCAGGAGGCCAAGCTCTCGACCGAGACCGGAAACCTCGTCTTCACCGGCCAGCGCGACGATCCCGATACGCTGGAAACGCTGAGGAAGCTCGGCTTCCAGCGCCCCTCGGACATCTCCCATACCATCCGCACCTGGCACTATGGCCGTTACCGTGCGACGCAATCGGTGGAGGCGCGCGAGCGGCTGACCGAGCTGACACCGGAACTCCTGCGCGTCTTCGGCGAAAGCCGCCGGGCCGATGATGCACTGCTGCGCTTCGACAATTTCATTTCCGGTCTGCCTGCCGGCATCCAGCTCTTTTCGCTGCTCGGCAACAATCCGGGCCTGCTGTCACTGATCGTCAACGTCATGTCGTCGGCCCCAAGACTTGCCGAAATCATCGCCGCGCGCCCGCATGTCTTCGACGGCATGCTTGACCCCGGCCTGCTCGCCGAACTGCCGACGCGGGATTACCTCGCGCCGCGTATCGCCAATTTCGTCGGTGGCGCCCGGCACTATGAGGAGGCGCTCGACCGCCTGCGCATCATTGCTGCCGAACAGCGCTTCCTGATCGGCATCCGGCTCTTGACCGGCGCCATCTCCGGCGCCCAGGCGGGCCGTGCCTTCACTGATCTCGCCGACCTGATCATCGCGGCCGCCATGAAAGCGGTTCAGGACGAAGTCCGCTCGGCGCACGGCGATTTCCCCGGCGGCCGTATCGCCGTCGTCGGCATGGGCAAGCTTGGCAGCCACGAACTGACCGCCGGTTCGGACGTCGACCTGATCCTGCTCTATGACTACGACGAGACGGCAACCGAGTCCGACGGCGCCAAGCCGCTCGACCCGACGCGCTATTTCACCAGGGTGACGCAGCGCCTGATTGCGGCACTCTCCGCGCCGACGGCCGAGGGCATTCTTTACGAGGTCGACATGCGGCTTCGTCCCTCCGGCAACAAGGGGCCGGTCGCTACAAGGATCAACGCTTTCGCCAAGTATCAGCGCGAAGAGGCCTGGACCTGGGAGCACCTGGCGCTGACCCGGGCGCGCTGCATCTGTGGCGACGACAAGCTGATGGCCGAGGCCAACGCGATCTTTGCAGAAATTCTCGGCCGCAAGCGAGACGTTGCCAAGGTCAGCGCCGACGTGATCTCCATGCGCGAGATGATCGACAGCGAGAAGCCACCGAGCGACATCTGGGATTTCAAGCTGATCCCCGGCGGTCTCGTCGACATCGAGTTCATCAGCCAGTACCTGGCGCTGGTCGCCCCGGCGAAGGGCGTGCAGCCGCTGACTGCCGGCACCAATACCGGCGATGCGCTGAAGCTTCTGGGCGACGCCCTCATGAACCCCAACGATCTCGATGTCGCCCTGGAGGCCCTGCATCTCTTTACCGAGTTGTCGCAGATCGTGCGCCTGTGCATCGAGGGAGAGTTCGAGCCGAAGGAAGCGCCGGCCGGGCTGATCGATCTCGTCTGCCGGGCAGGGGACTATCCGGACCTGAAGACGCTTGAGGGAGATATCCGCCGGCTGTCGAAGGCCGTCCGGCGTGTCTTCCAATCGGTGGTTTCTGGCTAAGTGCCGCACAGGGGCGCTTGAGCGGGGTGCGAGCGGAAAACCGCACGCGCGCCTCCGCTTCACGTTTGGTCCGGGATTCTGACCGAGATGATGGTGCCGACATTTTCCGTCGAGTGAATTTTCATGCTGCCACCGTGCAGGCGGGTGAGCGAGCGCGAGATCGCGAGCCCAAGCCCGGATCCGCCCTTGCTCTTGGCGTACTGGCTCTGCACCTGCTCGAAGGGTTGGCCGATCTTTTGAAGCGCGTCGCGCGGTATGCCGATGCCGGAATCGGCGATCGTCAACGTCACGGCGCCCGTTACCTTGCGCGCCCGAAGCGAAATGCGTCCACCCTCATTGGTGAACTTCACCGCATTCGAAAGCAGATTGAGCAACACCTGTTTCATGGCGCGACGATCCGCGACCATGGTGAGGCCCGAGGAGATCTGTTGCACGACGTGGATGCTCTTCTGCTCCGCCGGAATGGTGGTGAAGCGCAAGGTCTCTTCGATCAGCGGCGCCAGATCGATCCTCTCGCGGCTGATGCGCATGTGCCCGGCCTCGATCTTCGACATGTCGAGGATGTCGTTGATGACGTTCAAGAGGTGCTTGCCGCTCTCGTGGATGTCGCGCGAATACTCGTTGTACTTCTCCGAGCCGAGCGGCCCGAACATCTGGTTCTGCAGGATTTCCGAGAAGCCGAGGATGGCGTTGAGCGGCGTGCGCAGCTCATGCGACATGTTCGCGAGGAATTCCGACTTGGCGCGGTTAGCCGCCTCGGCGCGGTCCTTTTCCGCCTGGTAATTGGAATTGGCGACCGAAAGCTCGGTCTTCTGCCGCTCGAGCGTCATGCGCGATGCCGAGAGGTCGCCGATCGTCGCCATCAGCCGCCGCTCGGATTCGCGCAGGCGCACCTGGTGCCGCTTCAGCAGCGTGATGTCGGTGCCGACCGACACGAGGCCGCCGTCGCGCGTGCGCCGTTCGTTGATCTGTAGCCAGCGCTCGTCGGCAAGCTGGACTTCGCTCGTCTGCGACTGGTTGCTGCGGTCGGGATCGGCGATGCGTCGTTCGACCACCGGCCGGGCCGCGGCCGTGTGCACGGCGATACGCTCCGTCCCCGGAACGAGCACGTGATCGGGCAGCTTGTAAGCTTCCTGAAAGTGGGTGTTGCACATGACCAGGCGGTCATGCTTGTCCCAGAGGACAAAGGCCTCGGAGGTACATTCGATCGCGTCGGCAAGCCGTTGGTCAGCCTCTGCATAGCGCTGGGCAAGCCGGTGCTGCTCGGTGACATCCATGGCGATGCCGATCAGATGCGCCCGCCCGGAAACGGTACGGATGATTTCCGCGCGGGCGCGTAGCCACACATAGTGGCCGTCCGCATGTCGCATGCGGAATACCTGGTCGATCTGGCGCGCATCGCCGCGCGCGATGGTACGTGCCACGCCATAGATACCGCGATCATCGGGATGCATGAGCCGCGCAGCATCGCCGAAGGAGAGCACGCTGCTCTCGCCGGGCATGCCGAGCATCTCGTACATCGACCGCGACCAGAACAGCCGACGGTTGGCAAGGTCGAAGTCCCACAGGCCGCAGCGGCCGCGCGACAGCGCCGTCTCGACACGCAGGTTGGATTCGGCAAAAACCGAATCCGCGTCGCGGGCCCGCTTGGCCTGGATGTAGTAGGCATAGAGCACCATCAGCAGGATGGCCGAAATGCCGGCAAAGAGCGTCACGTTGAGTGACACCTCGTCACGCCATGTCGTTTCGAGCTGGGTGATCGGCGTCGCGACCAGTACAACTCCGGCCGCCTCAGGCAGCTGCGCGAGTGCCACGATATGATCGACGCCGACAATCGGCGTCTTCATGACGCTGGAATGCTCGCCGAAATACTGAACCGTCGCGATATCCGGCGCGACTGCCGCGAGTGTCCGGCCGATGAGTGGTCCGCCCTCCTGGGTGCTGGCAAAGATCCGGCCGTCCTTGCGCACCGCAAGGATGAACGTGCCGGGATCGAGCATGCCGGTTGGCAGGTACTGGCTGAAGCGTTGCTCCGCGTCCGTACGGCGGCCCTCGTCAAAGAGCGCTGCACCGTCCGTCTGGAAGGCCGCAACCGCAATGGCGGCCGCGAGCCCGACCGTCTGGCGCGAACTTTCCTCCATACGGGCGTGCTCGCCCATGATGCTGGACATGCGCGAGACCGCGACGATGATCAGGAAGGCGATGATGAGGATCGGAATGGAACGCTTGAGAATAGGCTCCGCGCTCGCCAGACGCCGTGAGGTCGGTCCGGCAAAGATCTTCGCCTGCGAGATAAACTCCTGCTCCAGGCGGCCAGCAAGCCCCGGAAGCTTGAGTCGCAACCGCCCGTCGGCTGCGCTCGCCTGTCGCGCGTCCGCCATCTTTCCCAATTCTCTAAACCCTCTGATGATTCGGCGCGCCGCTCGCCCGAATCTGACTCAATGAATCACAGGGCGATTCGCCTTGTCCAGAGGTGCCGGTAAAGATTTGTTAACCATTTCTTATCGTTGGGAAATAATAGGCCGGGTCGCACGGGCAACCTGTCCCTACTGCATAGCTTCTTGAATCGGTATCGACGAAGGGCAAATTTATACAGCAGATTCAAAGCACTACAGCGCCGCGCGTCTTTTCAGACGCGCGGCGCTGTAGATGGCATCAATGAGTTCCAGGCTTCAGGCCTTGAGCATCCGTTCGACGATGTCGCCGACATCGGCCGAGAGCTTCGGTGCTCCAGCAATTTCCTTCAAGGCCTTGCGAGCATGCCCCGCGCGCTTGTCCTCAAGCGAGCGCCAGGAGCGCATTGAGGTCAGGATACGGGCTGCAAGCTGTGGGTTGCGCGGGTCGATGTCGAGGATCTGGTGCGCGAGGAAGCGGTAGCCCTCTCCGTCGGCACGGTTGAAGCCGGTCGGGTTGGCGAAGGCATAGGTGCCCACCAGCGAGCGCACGCGGTTCGGATTGTTGCCGTTGAAGAGCGGTTCGGCCATCAGTGCCTTGACCCGATCGAGCGTGGCTGCGCCGGGGATGGTCGCCTGGACGGCGAACCACTTGTCGATGACCAGCGCGTTGTCGGCAAAACGCTTGCGGAAGGTTGCAAGCGCTTCCGCAGTCTCGGCGGCGTTCGGGAAGCGGTGGGCGAGCAGCGCCAGCGCATGACTGAGATCGGTCATGTTGTTGGCAGCGGCAAAGGCCTTGGCGGCGCGCTCCGGACCTTGATCGCCCTGGACGAGGTAGGTGAGGGCGCTGTTGCGCAGCGCCCGCCGGCCAGCACTCGCGGCATCCGGGCTGAACGCCCCCGTGGAGACGAGGTCGTCGGCCAGGTTGAGGAAGGTGTCGCGTCCGGCCGCAGCAACGGCCGTCAGGATCTGCTGACGGGCGGCGTGGATCGCGTCTGGATCATTGTTCGTGCCGATCTCGCGGGCGATGTCGGATTCGCTCGGCAGTGCCAGGGCTTGCGAGCGGAAAGCGGGCTCGAGCGCTTCGTCCGAGGCAGCGCGGATCAGGCCAACAATAAGCGCCTTGTCGCAAACGACCGGCTTTCCGGCGCGGACATTCGCCGTGGCCTCGACCAGATTGGCCAGTGCAATTGCGTTGAGCGCCTGCCAGCGGGCGAAGAGGTCGCTTTCGTGATGCGCGATCAGCGCGAGATCGTCGGCGCTCTGCTCGATATGCAGATTGATCGGCGCGGAGAAGCCGCGGTTGAAAGACGGCACCGGGCGCGACGGGATGCCGGAGAAGACAACCGTCTGCTTGCGCTCCGTGAGATGCAGGACGTCGCCGGTCATGTCGGCGCCGGCGACCGCGGAAAGGTCGGCTTCGTTGCCCCCATCGAGCAACAGGCCCATGCGCAGCGGAATGTGCATCGCTTCCTTGGCGCCCTGTCCGGGTGTAGCCGGAACGGTCTGCTCGAGCGAAAGCGTAAAGGTCTGCTTGGCGGCGTCATAGGCGCCCGAAGCGGTGACCAGCGGTGTTCCGGCCTGGTGGTACCAGAGCGCGAACTGACCGAGGTTGCGACCGCTTGCCTCTTCGAAACAGGCGACGAAATCTTCGATCGTCACCGCCTGGCCGTCATGCCGGTCGAAATAGAGATCCATGCCCTTCTTGAACAGATCGCGGCCGAGGATCGTCGCGATCATGCGGGTGACTTCCGATCCCTTTTCGTAGACGGTCGTCGTATAGAAGTTATTGATTTCGCGGTATTTCGTCGGCCGGACCGGATGGGCGAGGGGGCCGGCGTCCTCAGGAAACTGCTCCGATTTCAGGTGCCGCACCTCCGCGATTCTCTTGACCGCGCGCGAGCGCATGTCGGCGGAGAATTCGTGGTCGCGATAGACCGTCAGGCCTTCTTTCAAGCAGAGCTGGAACCAGTCGCGGCAGGTGATGCGGTTGCCGGTCCAGTTGTGGAAGTATTCGTGCGCGATGATCGCCTCGATATTGGCGTAGTCCGCATCGGTCGCCGTTTCCGGATCGGCAAGCACGTACTTGTCGTTGAAGATGTTGAGACCCTTGTTCTCCATCGCCCCCATGTTGAAATCGGAGACGGCGACGATCATGAAGATGTCGAGATCGTATTCACGGCCGAAGGCGTCTTCGTCCCACTTCATCGAGCGCTTGAGCGCGTCCATGGCGTAGGCAGCGCGTGGCTCCTTGCCGTGCTCGACATAGATCTTCAGCGCGACTTCGCGGCCGGACATGGTCGTGAAGGTGTCCTCGATGACACCGAGATCGCCGGCGACGAGGGCGAAGAGGTAGCTCGGCTTGGGATGCGGATCGAACCAGGCCGCGAAGTGACGGCCGTCGCCCATGTCGGCGCCGCCGAGATAGTTGCCGTTCGACAGCAGCAGCGGAGCGGACGCCTTGTCGGCAATGATGTTGACCGTGTAGACGGCAAGCACATCCGGACGGTCGGGGAAATAGGTGATGCGGCGGAAGCCTTCGGCCTCGCACTGGGTGCTGTAGATGCCGTTGGTGCGGTAAAGCCCCATCAGTTGCGTGTTCGTATCGGGCGAAAGCAGCGTGGTGATGGTGATTTCGAAGGGTGCGGTTTCCGGCAGGCCGCGGATCGTCAGCGTATCGTCGGTTGCGTCGTAGAGGGAGGTCGCGAGCTCTTCCTGGTCCAACAGCAGGCCGGTCATCTTCAGTTCGTCACCGTCGAGCAGCAGCGGCGCCGACGCGTCGACGCCTTCGCGACGATGGAAGATCAGTCGGGCTTCGACCTTGGTTTCCTTCGGATCGAGCTCGAAGGTCAGATCCACTCTCTCCAGAACGAAGTCGGTCGGCCGATAGTCTTCCAGATGAATGATCTGGCCAGTATTTGTCCGCATGGTCAGTCCCGCTTGCGCCGTTCTACTGGAGAATTTGTAGTGGGCGCCTGTGATGGTGAAAAGGCCAAGGGGCGAAAAGTCGGATAATGCCACACGATTGTGATGCCGGCGACCGCACTTTCGACAGAAAAGACATGGCGTCCGATCTTCTTCCCGCTCCCTTATCGGATTGACGTGTACCGAAGTGGGACTAACAAGACATGAATTGGAAAGGTTTTTTTCGCGCAAGCTAAAGAAAAGCCGACGTCATTTTGCCGAACGTCAATCGATCAAGAAAAAACGTCATTCATCACGAAGTTTGATCCGACTTTCTTGCCGGGCGTCGCTAAGGTGACGAAGTTCTGTGGCGGTTTCTCCGCTTAAAAAATCTCCAAACCAGCCCTCGTGTCTGCTGATCGCCGGCGGAGGCTGTTCGAAAAGTGCCCTCAATGGATGCGGAAGTCGAAAGCCCGATGAAGGGGATCCTGCTCAAGGTCCTTTCCGTCGTCATTTTCGTTTGCATGTCGACGCTGATCAAAGAGGCCGGAAACGAGATCGCCACCGGTCAGATCACCTTCTACCGGTCGGCCTTCGCCATGGTGCCGATCCTCGGCTATCTCGCCTTCCGCGGACAGCTGCGCGATGCCTTCAAGACCGAGGATTTTACCGGCCACATCGCACGCGGCTTCGTCGGCATTCTGGCGATGAGCTTCGGCTTCTATGGCCTCGTGCATCTGCCACTGCCTGAAGCCATCGCCATCGGCTACGCCATGCCGCTGATCGCCGTCGTTTTCGCAGCACTTTTCCTTGGCGAGACGGTGCGGCTCTATCGCTGGTCGGCCGTGTTTATCGGGTTGGTAGGCGTGATGATCATCACCTGGCCGCGGCTGACCCTGTTCCGCGACGGCGGGTTCGGTTCTCTGGAGGCGCTGGGCGCCGCAGCAGTGCTGATTTCGGCTGCCCTTGGAGCGGTTGCCATGGTGCTGGTGCGAAAGCTCGTCAAGAACGAGCGCACCCATACGATCGTGCTCTACTTCTCGCTGTCGGCCTCGGTCTTTTCGCTGGCGACGTTGCCCTTCGGCTGGCCGTCGATCTCGCGCGATGCCTTTCTGCTGCTGATGGTCGCCGGCTTTTGCGGCGGTGTCGCGCAGATCCTTTTGACCGAGAGCTATCGCCACGCCGACATGTCGACGATCGCGCCGTTCGAATATACGTCGATCGTACTCGGCCTGATCATCGGCTATTTCCTGTTCGACGATATCCCGACGGCGGCCATGCTCGTTGGCACTGCCATCGTCGTCGGCGCCGGCATCTTCATCATCTTCCGGGAACATCGGCTTGGCCTCGAACGCCGGGGCGCCCGCAAGCATATGACGCCGCAGGGCTAGGGAATTCCCCCTGGAGTAGGTGCGAGTTCGCCTTGCGTCGTCGCCCTATGGGCGCGGCTTCTCCCAGGCCGGAACGGTGTCGTCGTCGATCAGCGGCTCGTGTGCCATCTGCTGGGCGACGGGGCTCGTCACGTCGGGGCCAGGTGTTGGCATCACGCTCGTTGCCTGGAAGTCGGTCTTGGTGACCAGACCCTTGTGTTGCTCGCGCTGGAGAATGCGCAAGGCAGCATAGCCGCCATAGAGGGCGAAGTAGACGGCGAGAACGAGAAACAGCGAAGCCGGACCGAAACGATCCATAACCGGGCCGACCATCAGCGGGCCCGAGATCGTGCCGAGCCCATAGGTGATCATCAGGCCGGAAGACGTCTCGACATATTCGTTCGGCCTGGCGAGGTCGTTCGCATGCGCGACGTTCAGCGCGTAGATCGGGAACAGCACCGAACCGATGAAGGCGGCGACGATGTAGAGCACCGCCGGCTGGCTGCCGATCGATGCCGACATCACCAGGCAAGAGACGACACCGACGACACCGCAGCCGACCATGACGATGCGCCGGTCGATCTTGTCGGAGAGGCGGCCGATCGGGATCTGCGAAATCGCGCTGCCGGTCAAAAGCGAGGCGAGCAGCGTCGCACCCTCGGCGGTGGAAAGGCCGATCTGCTGGGTGAATACGCCGCCGAGATTGAGCCAGGCGCCGGAGAGCGCGCCGGCCAGGAAGCCGCCAACGACGGCAACCGGCGAGCGGCGGAAGAGCGCCGGGATATCGAACTTCGCCTGCGCCGGGGGAGCCGGCATGGGCGAGGAGGAAAGTGCCGTCGGCAGCAGTGCCAGGGAGAACAGCACGCTGCACAACATGAACAGCGACGTATTGGTGGGGTCCCCGAGCGGCACCATGTATTGCCCGCCGATGGTGCCGACCATGGTCGTGATCAGGTAGAGCGAAAAGAGGAGGCCGCGGTTTTCGTTGGTGACGCGCTCGTTGAGCCAGCTCTCTATGACCAGGTAGCTGCCCGAGATGGCGAAGCCGGCGATGGCGCGAAAGGCGATCCAGGCGCGCCAGTCGACGACGAGGCCGCAGAGCAGGATCGCGATCGACAGAAGCGTGATCAGCGCCGTGAACACGCGCACGTGACCGACCCGCAGCACGAATTTGGGTGTGACGACACAGGAAAGCGTGAAGCCGACCGTATAGCCGGTGGCGATCACCGAGACCGTCAGCGTTGACCAGCTTTCGGCGACGGAGCGTACCGGGATGACATAGCTCTGCAGGCCGAAGGCGACCATCATGAGCAGGGTCGATACCATCAGGCTGAAGACGGAAGCGAGGCTGGCCAGCATCGGCGCTCCTGAAAACGTAACGCTCCCGCATCGAGGCCGATGGCGGGCAAGCGCAGCTGGAGCGAGCTCGGTCTGGCGGATGCCGGATGAGCCTGACACTCCAAGGTCATAGGGAGTGTGGCTCTATCCAGTTTTTTGGGCCCTGTCGATTGCGACAGGCGATGGCAAAAAGGCGGTAAGCCTCTTTGCCGGCAGCGATCAGTTCGGCAGGAGCGGGCTCACGACCACGCGATGGGCGCGGCGAGCATCCTTCTTGGTGCTGAGAGCCGTGTATTCGCGCGAGGCACGAACGGCTGTGCCGATGTCGGAGATCGAATCGAACAGAACCTTGAGGCTTGCAATGGGCTTGGTCATGGTTTCGTTCCTTTCATCGTCGTCACCGATTGTGGCGACACGGGCACGCGCCACGCAGTGACGCATGTCGCGTGGGGATCAGCGCTGAATGAAGTCGGCGAATATCTGCGCCGGACGGGTTGTCCGGGCGAGGCCGATCGCGGTCATCTGCTCGTTGGCTGCCGTGCCGAAGCGGTTGAACGGCGTCCGCTGAGCAGCACCGGCGTACCGGAGCGTCTCAAAGCTGCTGTGGATCGGACGAAAGCGGGCAGTCATGGTTCAATTCCTTAATTCCATTCCTCCCGTGTACATATATTGCGCTGCAGCATCGCGTTTTGCAATGCGTCATAATGCGCCGCTGATATGCGCAAACCGCATGGCTTTCTTCATTCTTTGTTCATAAAGCGGGCATGCGGACGAACGCCGCGTTTGCGCCTAGCGCTTCGGTGCGGATCAGCCGTGGATCCTGGCCTTGAAGGCAAGCAGGTCCTGCCAGGCGAAGCGCTTGTTGACCGGCGCCGTCACCAAGTCCTGCGGATGTAGGGTGGCAAGGGTCGGCACGTTGATGCCGCCGATCGCAAGCTCCCGCCATTCGCCGCGAAGTTGGTGGATCGTATCGCTGCCGCCGAGGAAGAAGCGGGCGGTGAAATTGCCGAGCAGAAGCAAATGCTTGGGCTCGGCAAGCGCGATCTGCCTCTCGATGAAGGGGCGGCAGATATCGGCCTCGCGCGCCGTCGGCACGCGGTTGCCTGGCGGGCGCCAGGGCACGACATTGCTGAGCAGCACGTTTTCTCGCGCGAGACCGATGCCGGAGAGCATGCGGGTCAGCATCTCGCCGAGGCGTCCGGCAAAAGGCTGGCCGTCGCGATCGTCGTCGGCATAGGGCATGGGGCCGACGATCATGATGCCGCTTGCCGGGTCGCCTTTGGCAAAGACGAGATTGCGGGCGCTGTTCCTGAGATTGCAGCCGGCAAAGCCTTCCATCGCAACCCTGAGCTCGGCCAGCGATCGGGCCGATTCGGCGGCAAAGCGCGCCTCCTCGATTGCCTGCGCATCGGGAATGGCGACGGCGGGAGCATTCGCGGCCGGAGCGGGTGCACGGGATGGAGCGGGGGCAGCGGCCGTCGCTGCTTGGCGCGCTGACGGTTGCGCCGCGGGCGCCTCTGCACGGTTGCTGACTGCCGCTGCGCGCGCGTTACCGCGCGCCGCCTTCATCGCCTCGAATTCGGCGAAGCGGTCGACCGGCTCCTCCTCCAGCAGCCATTCTACGCCCGCATCCGCATGGAAGGCGAGGAGGGCGGCAAGCTGTGCTGGAGAGAGATCGTGGGCGGAAATCATGGGCGCCAACCTAACCCATAAGCCGCCGGACCGGAACCGATTTTCCGGTCCTCGGCCTGCCTATCCAAGATCTTGGGGGACGCCAGCCTCAGGCGGCGTTCGCCGTCCAGTGCGCAATGTCATCGTGCTCGCCGATCAGCGCCAGTCCGTGGGCGATCGACAGCAGTTCGCCGCCGCTTTCGATGCGGTCGGCTTCGAAGCGCCGCTCGAAGATGCCGCGGACGGCCGGAACGAATGACGTACCCCCGGTCAGAAACACCTTGTCGATCGCTTCTGGTGCCGTCGCTGTCGACTGCAGCACGTCATCGAGCGCACCTTCAATGCGGGCCAGTTCCGGCGCGATCCAGCCTTCGAAGTCGCTACGGCGAACCGTGCGGCGCGACATTTCGCCGAGCGGCGCAAAGTAGAACTCGGTTTCGTCCTCCTGCGACAGTCGCATCTTCGTCGCCGAGATCGCGTTGTAGAGCGGATAACCCTCGTCATGTTCGATCAGATCGACGAAGGCTTCGAGCTTCTCGGGCTCCAGGCTCTGGCGCACGAGTTTTTTCAGATCGGTGAAATCTTTCAATGTTTTGAAGATCGAAAGCTGATTCCAGCGGCCGAAGTTTGCGTAGTAGTTGGACGGCACTTCAAGCAGCTTGTCGAAGCTCTTGAAGAGACTCCCCTTTCCGATCAGCGGCGAGACGACATTGTCGATGATGCGGAAGTCGAAATGGTCGCCGGCGATGCCGACACCCGAATGCCCGATCGGGCGCGCGGTCAGGCGGCCCGCCTTGGTCTCAAAGCGGATCAGCGAATAGTCGGTGGTGCCGCCGCCAAAGTCGGCAACGAGGACAGTGGCGTCCTGCTTCAGATTTTGTGCGAAGTAAAATGCGGCCGCCACGGGTTCATAGACATAGTGCACCTCGGGGAAGCCGAATTCGGAGAGCGCTGCGCCGTAACGTTCGAGAGCGAGCGCCGGATCGGGGCTGGAGCCGGCAAAGTGCACCGGCCGACCGACGACGATCCGGCTATACTCACCCGCCCAGCCGTTGCCGGCATAGTCGCGCAGCTTTGTCAGGAATACCCGCATCAGGTCCTCGAAGCTGTGGCGCTTGGCAAAGACCTGCGTGCCCTGGAAGAGGGGGCTTGCGGCAAAGGTCTTGATCGACTGCAGAAAACGGCAGTCGCCCGGATTGTCGATGAAGGCGCGGATTGCCGCCTGGCCGGCTTCGACCTTCAGCGCCTGGGCGCCGAGGTTGGCGTCCTTCATGAAGGAGAGCGCCGTGCGCATGGCGTCTGTCGTGCCCGCAAGGCTGTCGAACTGCACCGAATGAGTGGTGTCGCCGGCGGCAACCGCCAAAACGGAATTGGTGGTGCCGAAGTCAAAGCCCAGTGCCTTGGCCATATGATGGTCTCCTTGCGTCTGGCGTCGCTCCGCCGCCCGGGGCAAGCCGGCGGCGCGCGACGCAACGTGAAATTTTGTGGGACCGTCTCCGCATGTCAGGCGGCCGGCCCCGAAGCCGACAAAAGACACGTCGTCCGCGCGCCAGAGGGGCGTCTTGCCGAGTGCCTTTTGCGAATGGGATATGCCGGCGCGGATCGCCGGAAGGATCTGGCGGCCTCGTCGCACGGCTCTTCGGCAAAAGCAAGGCCGGATGGCTCATACCTTCGGCACGCGACAATTTGATGTATTTACGTTTACGTACACGTCATATAGAAATTCGCTCTAAAGTCATGACCTCATGCGCAAAAGCGGGCATCGTCTGTCGCATCCCGGCTCGACAAGCCAAACGGCATTTGCCATGACGGAATGATATGCCCTGGGAACTGAACCGGCAGAAGACCGGTGAGACTGGAGAGACGGTATGACCGAGCAAGACCTGCCCGAACGCGAGAGCATGGAGTTCGACGTTGTGATCGTGGGTGCGGGGCCGGCCGGTCTTGCGGCGGCGATCCGGCTGAAGCAGGTCAATCCGGAGCTTTCGGTTGTCGTGCTCGAAAAGGGCGCCGAGGTCGGTGCGCATATTCTTTCCGGTGCGGTCGTCGATCCGATCGGCATCGACCGGCTGCTGCCGGACTGGCGCGAAGACGCCG
>NZ_JAEPRP010000060.1:18952-39677 GCF_016652895.1 Ensifer sp. SSB1 | reverse complement strand
ACTAGGGTCAGGACCCATTAAAGTATTGAATTGAGGTTTGATGGATGATTCAAGGTGGCAGGAGGATGCTGCCTTGAATGATTTGCTGATGTTGACGCCGGAGCAGATGCGGCGGATCGAACCCTGTTTCCCGCGATCGCACGGTGTGCCGCGGGTCGATGACCGGCGGGTACTGAGCGGGATTCTGTTCGTAATCCGCAATGGCCTTCGCTGGCGCGATGCTCCTGCCAGCTATGGTCCGCACAAGACTATCTACAACCGCTTCATCCGCTGGAGCCGGCTGGGTGTGTTCAATCGTATCCTGGCCGAGCTGGCGGCACAGGGTGGTGGTACCGACAAGCTGATGATCGATGCCACCCACCTCAAGGCGCACCGCACAGCGGCCAGTCTGCTTAAAAAGGGGCTCTACCCCGATGTATCGGACGTAGCCGAGGCGGCTTGACCACCAAGCTGCAGGTGGTCTGCGACGATAAGGGGCGACCGCTGCTGCTGCATTTGGCCGAGGGACAGGCCAACGATCACAAGACAGCTGCCGCCGTTCTTGAACAACTGCCGCCTGCCCGCTTCCTGCTGGCCGACAGGGCCTACAGTTCCGCTGCCTTCCGGCAAGCGCTGACAGATCGAGGGATAACCCCTTGTATCCCGCCTCATGCAAAACATCGTGTCCAGCACAGCTACGATCCACGCCTATATCGCCAGCGCCATAGGATCGAGAACCTGTTCGCCCGCCTCAAGGACTGGAGACGTATCCACACCAGATATGACCGATGTGCTCACACCTTCCTGTCTGCAATCGCACTCGCTGCCGCTTTCATCTTCTGGATCAATGAGTCCTGACCCTAGCAATTGGGCCGCTCCAAGCCATGACGCCATATGGATATCATGGCCGCAGCTATGGGCGACAAAGACCTTTGCCGTCTCATCTGTGTTTCCAGGCCATTGGGTTGCCGGCACCTGTACGCGGCTGGCGTAATCGAGCCCGGTCTTTTCCTCCATCGCCAGCGCATCGAGCTCGGTTCGGAGCATGATCGTCGGACCGTCGCCATTCCTAAAGACACCGACGAGACCGGTATCCACACCGAAGCCGACGGTCACCTCGAAGCCGAGCTTTTCCAGCTCCCCGGCCAGTCGCGTTGCCGTCCGCGTCTCATGAAAGCCAAGTTCGGGATTGGCGTGGAGGTCCTTGTAGACCTTCTCAATCTCCGGATACTTCTGGTCGATGAGCGTATCGAGCCTTGCGCTCTCGGCGTAAGCGATGCCCGCGGAAAGCCTCAGAACAAGCATCAAAGCAGTCGTGTTCGCCAGTATCGTCTTCATTTGGTTCCCTTCCATCTGGTGGTCGCCGGTTGGCGGGGCCATGATGGGCGGGCGCTGAGACGGGGGCATTCTCACGGACGGAGGAAGACCGATGTCATTTTTTCTCCCCTCCGAGCTAGGGGCCAAAGCTTCCTCGTAAAGGACGGCGACGATTTAGATTTTGCTCATTGAGCGACATGCGTTCAGCGCAGGGCCCTACCTGTTTTTGCAGGAACGATCGGCGCCCACTTCCTCGAAACAGCGGAAGAAATCTGCAAGCGCCCCGGTAAGTTGCCGCAAGTTTCCACTATCAGCGGCGTTCCAAATGACCCTCGGCATCAGAAAAATTTGCACCTTCCTGGAAGAAACCCTCGTCGAAGGCGGCAAGGCGGCGGCGCGCCCGGTCAACATCGTGGTGGTGGCTGCAGTGATCCAGAACCCCTGGGCAGGGCGAGGCTTTGTCGAAGACCTGCGGCCGGAAATCACTCGCATCGCGGGTGAACTCAGCCAGGAGATGACGGACCGGCTGCTCCGCCAGATGGCGGCGGATAGGATCGAGGCTTGCGGCAAGGCCGCGGCCGTCGGCATCGCCGGCGAAATTGAACATGCCTCGGCAATGATCCACACGCTGCGCTTCGGCAATCCCTTCCGCGAGGCAATCGGCGGCACCAACTACCTTGAATTCGCCAACACCCGCAATGCGCCAGGTGCGCTCTTGTCGCTGCCGATGATGCACAAGAGCGAGAACGGCAGGCGATCGCACTTCCTCACCGCCAACTTCCAGATCGCCGACGCCCCAGGGCCGGACGAGATCATCGTCGCCATCGGTGCCTCCGACAGCGGCCGCGCCCATGCCCGCATCGCCGACCGCTTCCAGGACATCGCCGAGATGGAAGCCGAAAAAGCGGCATCGCAGAGCAGCACTTGATAAGAGCGAGCGTTCGGCGGCGCAGGAGCTTGCCATGAAACTCGATGCGATCGACCTGCGTATTCTGGATGCGATCCAGCGCAATGGCCGTATTACCAAGCTTGCGCTCGCCGAAACGGTCGGGCTTTCTCCGACGCCCTGTTGGATACGGCTGCGCAAGCTGGAAAAGGCTGGCGTCGTCTGCGGCTATCACGCACGCATCTCCATGCGAAGCATCGCACCGGTTGCCAACGTCATGCTTGAGGTGACGCTCGCCAACCATCGCCAAGCCGATTTCGACAGGTTCGAACGGGCGATCCGGGATATGTCCGAGGTCGTCTGTTGCTGGTCGGTCGGGGGCGGCGTCGACTACATCCTAAAACTGGTCACCGCAGATATCGACGCCTACCAGCGCCTGATCGACGCGCTGCTCGATCGCGAGCTCGGCATCGCTCGCTACTTCACCTACATCGTCACCAAGACCGTGAAGGAAGAACCGACGCTTCCCGTGTCATTGTTGGTCACCGATGCGACCTAGCTGGTCTCTCACCGTAGCGTACTCGTGCTTCGGAGCAGAGCGAGCCAGATACTGGCTCGCTCTGCCAAGCCAAGCGGCACTCGCCGCCCACGCGCCCCGGGCGGCCAAGCTTATCCCGTGACAATGGTTGCCAGCACGCTGACGCAATCTCCGGATTTGACGAGACCGGGGAAATGGCGAGCGACAAGGATGCCGTCCATCTTCGCATGCACCTCCAACGGTTGAGCGCCCGTGCGGCCGACGGGGTAGATGCGGGCGACAACATGCCCGCTCTTCACCGTATCGCCGAGATCGACGAACGGTTCGATGAGGCCGCCATCCTCGGCGAAGGAAAAGCAATTGCCGTCCGGCATGTCGAGCCACGTGGTTTGTGCAGCGTCGATCGGCCCTTTTACGATACCTGCCGCCTTCAGCACGTTCGAAACGCCCGTCTTGGCGATGGCAGCACTCCTGGCCGTCGCCGTCCCACCGCCGCCGAGCTCTGTGGTAATGAAGACCTTGCCCATCTCCTCCGCCGCCGTGTCGTACATTCCGACGGCATCGATCTCCAGCATCTTCATCGACCAGGGGGCACCGAAGGCGCCGACGAGGGCGAAGGCTTTTTCCTCCTGCGCCTTGTCTGGCAGGATGTGGGCCGCGCAGAAGGGCAGGAAATCGAGCGTCTTTCCTCCCGAATGGAAGTCGAGCACGATATCGGCGAGCGGCAACAGCACCCGCTGGAAATAGTCGGCGATCTTCTGGGTAACCGTGCCGTCCGGCGCACCCGGAAAGCTGCGGTTCATGTTGCCCTTGTCGATCGGCGAGGTGCGCGTGCCGGCGAGGAAGGCCGGATAGTTCATCGCCGGCACGATGATGACACGGCCCGTCACGTCCTCGGCTTTGAGCTTACGGGCGAGATCGAAGAGCGCAATCGGCCCTTCATACTCGTCGCCGTGATTGCCGCCGGTGAGAAGGGCCGTCGGGCCCTCCCCGTTCTTGACGACCGTCACCGGGATCATCACCGAGCCCCAGGCGGAATCGTCGCGGCTGTAGGGCAGACGCAGGAACCCGTGCTGCACGCCTTCGGCCAAAAAATCGACTGTAGCGCTGATCGGCGAAGGACGAAGCGAAACCTCCCGCATGGCTTAGTCCTTCACGAGAAGCTTGCGCGGCACGTTGGCGAGGCACTCGACGCCGCTCTCGGTGATCAAGATGCTTTCCGTGGTCTCGAAGCCCATGTCCTCGAGCCAAAGCCCCGTCATGAAGTGGAAGGTCATGCCCGGCTTCAGTTCGCTCCGGTCGCCGGGGCGCAGGCTCATCGTGCGCTCGCCCCAGTCCGGCGGATAGGACACGCCGATGCCGTAGCCCGTGCGGTTGTCTTTTACGATGCCGTACTTCTTCAGCACGGCAAAGAAGGCGTTGGCGATATCCTCGCAGGTATTGCCGGGTCGCGCTTTTTCGAGGCCGGCCTCCATGCCCTCCAGCGTCGCCTTTTCCGCGTCGAGGAACGCCTGCGTCGGTTTGCCGAGGAAGACGGTGCGAGAGAGTGGCACGTGGTAGCGATGGTAGCAGCCGGCAATCTCGAAGAAGGTGCCCTCGCCTGTCTTCATCGGCCGGTCGTCCCAGGTCAGGTGCGGTGCAGAGGCCTCCACGCCCGAGGGCAAGAGGGGCACGATCGCCGGATAATCGCCGCCGATGCCGTCGACGCCACGGGTTCCGGCATCATAGATTTCCGCGACCAGATCGCATTTGCGCATGCCGACCTCGATCTTGTCGAAAATGCGCTCATGCATCTTTTCGACGATCCTTGCGGCGTTGCGCATGTAGCCGATTTCCGCCTCGCTCTTGACCGCGCGCTGCCAGTTTACGAGGGCGGTCGCATCGACGAAGCGGGCATTCGGCAGGTGCTTCACAAGCGAAGCGAAGGCGGCGGCGGAGAACCAGTAATTGTCCATCTCCACGCCGATCGTCAGCTTGTCGAGACCGCGTTCGGCAAGCTTGCCCGAGAGGTAATCCATCGGGTGGCGCTCGGTAGACTGCACATAGTGGTCCGGATAGCCGATGATGTTCTCGTGCTTGAGGTAGGCGGTGAACTTGGCGCCGTTGGCATCCTGGCCGCGGCCATACCAGATCGGTTCGCCCGTCGGCGGCACGACGACGCATTGGTGCACGTAGAAGGACCAGCCGTCATAGCCGGTCAGCCAGTTCATGTTCGACGGATCGCTGACGATCAGCACATCGATGCCCTTGGCCTCCATAGCTTTCCGCGTTTTTTGAAGACGCGCTTCATACTCCGGAAGTGAGAACTTCAGGTTCGCTTGTTTCATCGGTTTTTCCTCTATACCCGGCGAAAAGCCGGTCTCAACTCTCGAAGATCGTGCCGGCGCCCGCCGCTGCCGCGCGGGCGGCAGCAAGCGTTGCGATGGCCGTGTCCTGAATGCCCGTGCCGGTCAGGTCCGCCACGGTGATCTGCTCGGGGCCGCTACGGCCCGGCTTGCGCCCGGCGATGATCTCGCCGAGTTCGGGGAAGATGGTGCCCTCCGCCACGAGGCCCGCTTCGATGGCATGGTGCAGTTCGCCAAGCCTGCGCGTCTGCTTGAGGCTGTCGGCGACATAGAGGCCGGCGCCGGTGACAATGGCGGGCTCGATCTCGTTCTTGTGTTCGGCGTCCGACCCCATGGCCGTGACATGCTGGCCGGGCCTGAGCCAATCGGTCTGAAGTACCGGTGTTTCGGAAGGCGTGGTGGTGACGATGATCTCGGCGCCATCGACAGCTCGCGCGCCGTCGGCCTCCGCTCGAACCGGAAAGCCGAGCTTCACCGTCAAGTCCGCTGCGGCGGCCTCGGCTTTCGCAACATCCCTCGCCCAGATGCGCGCTTCGCGGATCGGCCGCACGAGGCTTAATGCCTCAAGCTGCAACCTTGCCTGCATGCCTGCGCCGAAGATGGCGGCAACCGTGGCATCCGAGCGCGAAAGGTGCCGAGCCGCGACTGCGCCGGCCGCGGCGGTGCGCACATCCGTCAGGTAGCCATTGTCGAGCAGCACGGCCTCTACCAGGCCGGTTTTCGCGGAAAGCAGGACCATCAGACCGTTGGTACTCGGCAAGCCGATCTGCGGATTGTCAAAGAAGCCAGGACTGATCTTGATGGCGAAACCGTCGAGACCGGGCACGTAGGCGGTCTTCACATCCACCTCACCGCGCACTTCGGGCATGTCGAGCCTAAGGATCGGCGGCATGGCGACCGCCTTTGTGGCGAGTGCGTGAAATGCCTCCTCAACACACGCGATGGCCGCAAGATCGAGCGGGACGATGCGCCGCAGTTCTGCCTCGGTGAGAATCTTCATCGTCGTCATGCCGCTGCCTCCGCAAGCGGATCGACCCCACCATTGATGACCCGCCGGTGCAGGTCCATGTCGACATTGCGGCCGGAGAGGATGACCGCCACTGGCCCGCTCAGCCGGCCAAGCCGCCCGGAAAGCAGGGCTGCAATGCCGACGGCCGCTGCCCCCTCGATCACCTCGCGCTCCGCGGCATAGGCGTGCCTTATGCCGGCCGCGATCTCTTCCTCCGTAAGCAGGACCACGTCATCGAGCAGCGCTCGGCACATTTCGAAGGTCACGGCGTTGTCGAGGCCGATGCCGCCACCGAGGGAGTCGGCAAGACTTGCCACCTCCTCGACCTGCATCGGCCGCCCCGAGTCAAGGCTCGCCTTCATTGCAGCACCCCGATCCATAGTGAGGCCGATGACGCGGGTCTTCGGTGACCGCGCTTTCACGGCCGCGGCGACACCGGCCGCGAGCCCGCCGCCCGAAAGCGGCACAAGAACCATCGCCACGTCCGGCATCGCGTCAACGATCTCCAGGCCGAGCGTACCCTGGCCGGCGACCACGGCGCGGCTGTCGAAGGGTGGCACCATGACGAGACCGTCTTCGGCCACCAGCCGATCCACCTCGACCTGCGCCTCATCCTGCGACTTGCCGACAATCAGGACATTGGCGCCGAGCCTGCGGATCTCCGACACCTTGTTGTCGGGCACGAGCCTGGACATGCAGATCGTCGCGACTGATCCTTCGGCCTTGGCGGCATGAGCGAGCGCCCGGCCGTGATTGCCCGTAGAGGCGGCGACGGCACCCCTCGCCCGCTCTTCTGGCGTCAGCGAGAGCACGGCATTCGTGGCGCCGCGGAGCTTGAAGCTGCCCGTCGTCTGGTGATGCTCAAGCTTGAGGCCGACAGGCACACCGCAGCGCTCGGAAAGCGAAGCGGAAAGCACGAAAGGCGTATTCAGGACCCGACCGTCGATGCGCCGGGCCGCCTGTTCGATATCCGCCAATGTCACAGGGAGGTTCGACATCGCTATTGATCCGAATAGGCAAGCGTCATGAGCTGCCCGAGCTGCGGACGCGATGTCTCATTGCCGCAGAGCCGCAGGCAAGCCCAGGCTGTGGCTAGGTTGCTGGTGACGACCGGCTTTCCGATGACGGCCTCAATCTCTGCCGCGACGCCTGCCGCCCGAACAGCCGTGCAAGATATGAAGAGCGCGTCGCTATCGAGTGCAGTCGCTTGCCTCGCGAAGGCAACGACTTCGTCCGGAGAAATGCGTGCCATCTCCCGGTCGTCGGTGAGGCCGAGGCAGGTGAAGCGGGCGATGTCGAAGCCGAGTGACAGGAAGTAGTCCGCCATCGGCTTGCTGGTTTCGATCGTGTAGGGGGTCAGCACGGAAATGCGCTTCGCGCCGAACGCCTTGAGGCCGGAGGCAGCTGCCGCAGTGGGCGTGACGACGGCGGCACTCGGTTTGGCGGCGCGCACGGCAGCCTTCACTTCAGCGTCGCCGATGACGACGGAGGCGGAGGTGCAGGAATACATGACGACGTCGAGGGGCTCGTCCGGCAGGATCAGCGCGGCCGCGGACGTCAGCGAGGGCTGCATGGCGCGCAGGTTCTCCGGCGTCACGGGATTGGCATAGGGAATGCGGGTCGTGTAGACGCCGATCCGCTCGCTTGCCACCATGCGCTGGAAGTCCACTTCCGTCGTGTGGTCGGTTGCAAGGATGATCAGGCCAACGCGTTTGTGAAGCGGACGGTCGTCCAGCTTCGGCGCGCGCGAGGCGAGAGTAAGGTCGAACGACTGCATCAGCGTTCCTCCACTCGGGCGTAACGTTCTTCCAGCCAGCGCAGGAAGACGACGGAGATCAGGCTCATGATCAGGAAGAAGACCCCGACCAGCGTCATCGGCTCGATATAGCGATAGCTGCTGTTGGCGACGCTCTTCGCCTGGTTCATCAGCTCGAGCACGGTGATGGCGGAGAGCAGCGGCGTCTCCTTGAACATGGCGATGAGATAGTTGGCGAGCGCCGGGATCATCGGCGGGATCGCCTGCGGCAGAATGACGTGGATCCAGGTCTGGCGGCCGGTCAGGTTCGTCGCCTTCGCCGCCTCCCATTGGCCGCGCGGCACGTTCTCGATACCGGCCCGGTAGACCTCCGCCGCATAGGTTCCATAGTGGAGCCCAAGGCCGATGATGCCCGCAAGCATCGCCGGCAGGCGAATGCCGATATCCGGCAGGACAAAGAAGATGAAATAGAGCTGCACAAGCAGCGGCGTGCCGCGGATGAACTCGACGATGAAGGCTGTGGTCTTCGCGATCGGTTTCGGCGCGGTCATGCGCAGGATGGCAAAGACGAGGCCGATGGTGGCGGCGAGTGCCGCGCCGAACACGGTTGCCAAAATGGTGATCTTCAGGCCCTCAAGCAGGGTCGGCATGATTTCCCAGACGAAATTCCAGTCCCATTCCATCGTCAGGTCCTCACGCCATCAAGGCCGCGCGTTACCCGGCGTTCCAGCCAGCGCATGCCGTGGGAGATGGCAAGTGCCATCAGGAAGTAGAGCACGAGGATCGTTGCGAACGGAATGAGCGTGCTGCCGGTTTGGGCCCGCACCACCTGCGCCTGAAAAGTCATGTCGGTCAGCGAGATGAGCGAGACGACGGCCGTGCCCTTCAGGAGCTCGATCGCATTGTTGCAGAAGGTCGGGAGCATCAGCGGCAGGGCCTGCGGAAGGATGACGTAACGCATCGACTGATAGCGGGAGAGATTGAGCGCAATGCAGGCCTCGCGCTGCTCGCGGCCGATCGCCTTGACCGCGCCGCGCACGACTTCAGCCCCATAGGCTCCGACATTCAGACCCAGCGCCAGAACACCGGCTTGAAGCGGCGAGAGCGTGACGCCGGCAAAGGGCAGCACGAAATAGACCCAGAAGAGTTGAACGAAGATCGACGTGCCGCGGAAGAACTCGATATAGGTGGTGGCAAGCGCGCGAACCGCCAGGAAGCGGCTGACGCGCCCGAGGCCGGCGACGAACGCCATGACGACGGCGAGCATCGAGCCGAGCACGGTGAGCTCAAGCGTCACGAGCGCGCCTTGCAGGATCAGCCCTATGTAACCGGACCAGTCGGTCATCCGTTCTTCCATGTAGCAAGGAGATGGCTCCTCTCCCCAATCCGGGGAGAGGACGATGTACTGCGGCGCTTACTTGGCGGCGCAGAGCTTTTCGCGGGTTGTCGACATAGCGGCCGCGGCCGAGAAGCCATAGGGTTCGATGATCTTGGCAAACTCGCCCGACTGCTTGAGCTTTGCGAGTTCCACGTCGAAGGCATCGCGCAAGGCTTCCTCGCCCTTCTTGAAGGCCGCGCCGTCGCAATAGACCGGCGCGCCTTCAACCGGCGCCACGACTTCGACACTGGGGTCGTTCGCCTTGGCGACAAGAGCGTTGATGGAAAGCACCGGCAGCGAATAGACGTCGATACGGCTGTCCTGCAGCATCTTCAGGCCGCTCTGGCCATCCGGCACGACAATGACGCGATCACGCGGAACGCCGGCTTCGAGCGCGAGCTTCTCTTCCGTGCCGCCGCCTGGCGCACCGATCCTGGCATCCGGATTGTCGGCGATATCCTTGTAGCTCTTGAGCTTGAGCGGGTTGCCCTTCTTCAGCGCGAAGGCTTCGGCGTCGCACAGGATCGGCTCGGAATAGGCGACGGCGTTGCAGCGCTCCGGCTTCATGAAAAGGCCGGCGGTAATGACATCGTGGCGCCCGGCCTGCAGACCCGGGATCATCGCGCCATATTCCGAAATCGAGGCGACGATGTCTTCGACGCCGAGGCGCTTGAAGACCTCGCGCGCCACGTCCGGTGCGGCACCGGAAACCTTGCCGTCGGCGGCAACTGCCGTAAAGGGCGGCTCGTTGGCGATGGCGACACGCGCGAAACCCTGTTCCTTCAGCTCTTCAAGTTTGCCGTCGGCCCAAGCAGGTGCTGCGGCAACCATTGCCGTCAGGGCGCCTGCGCTGGCGGTCATGGTCAAAAAGTTTCTCATGCTCATAGTTGCGAACTCCTCTGGCTGTCCCTGGTTTTTGTTTGGAGCTTGTTTCCGGGCAGCAAGGCCGCTCAGACGCGGTGCCCTGCCGCGATGATCTTGCGCAGGAAGGTCTGCGTGCGTTCCTGCCTGGGATTGCGGAATATCTCGTCCGGCTTGCCTTCCTCGACGATCTTGCCGCGGTCGAAGAAGAGGATGCGGTCGGCAAAGTCGTGGGCGAAACCCATCTCATGGGTGACAAGCAACATGGTCATGTCGGTCTCGACGGCGAGCTTGCGCATGACGTTCAGCACCTCTTCGACCAGTTCCGGGTCGAGCGCGGAGGTCACCTCGTCAAACAGCATGATCTTTGGCGAGAGCGCGAGCGCCCGGGCGATCGCAACGCGCTGCTTCTGGCCACCGGACAATTGCGCCGGCATGCTCCTGGCCTTGTCGGCCATGCCTACCATGTCGAGAAGCTCCATCGCCCGCTTCTCCGCCGCCGCTTTCGCGGCGCCTTTCGTCAGCATCGGCGCCAACGTGACATTGTCGAGCACGCATTTGTGCGGGAAGAGGTTGAAGTGCTGGAAGACCATGCCGATCTTCTCGCGCATCTTGTGCAGATGACGGTCGTCGGCCGGCGCGAGGCTGCCATTCTTCGGCATGTGATAGAGTTGGTCGCCGTCGACCTCGATATGGCCGCCGCTGATCGCTTCCAATGTCATGAGAATACGCAGGATCGTCGTCTTGCCCGAACCGGAGGGGCCGATGAGCGCCAGCTTTTCTCCGGGCAGCACGTCCATCGACAGACCGTCGAGTACGGTCAGCGGACCGTAGCGTTTGGTGATGTTGTCGATGCGGATGATCGGCGCTGCCATGCATGTCTCTCCCTATTGAGACAAGTGATGGCGCAACGATGCGCGGCAATCAAAATCATGTCAATCCGAATAATAATATCAGTACAATTATAGTTCCGCTGCCCAATTGGCGGGCATTCCATTCAAATCGCGAGCAGCAACGCCTCCGGGTTGCCGCTGGCCAAGGAAGCGAGGATGCCGAGGCCGGTGCGCAGTTCCTGCTCGGTCGTCGAGCCCAAAGATATGCGCACCGCCGGATGCCAGCCCTGGTCCGCCGTGCGGAAGGAAGAGCCCGGGGCAATCGCAACGCCCCGCAAGCGGGCCTGAGAGACGAACCCTTCTTCCGTATGCCCCTCCGGCAACGGCAACCACACATGCAAGCTCTGCGGATGGGTGTAATAGGGCAGGCCGGCCAGCGCCTCCTCCGCGATCGCGTGGCGGACACCGAGCGCCCGGCGCTGCCAGTTGACGAGTTCCATCGCCGTGCCGTCACTGACCCAGAGCGTTGCGATCTCCGCGATCGAGGGCGTCGCCATCCAGTTGGAGACCAGATGGCGGTTGGCGACGGCCGCGACGTAACGGTCCGGCGCGGCAAGATAGCCGATGCGCAGGCCCGGCACCGTGATCTTGGTGAAACTGGTGACGTAGAGCGTACGCTCCGGCGCATAGGCCGCGATCGGCGGCGCGCGGCCTTCGACCAGCGGCCCCAGAATGTCGTTCTCGATGATCGCAATATCGTGGCGCCGCGCGACCTCGGCAAGCGCCTGCCTACGCTCGGGCCCCATCAACGCCGCGGTCGGATTGATCACCGAGGGCTGGAGAAAGACGGCGCGGATGACGCCGGTGCGGCAAGCTTCATCCAGCGCCTCAGGGATCATGCCTTCGCGATCGATCGGCAAGCCCTCGAGATGAAGGCCAAGGTAGCTGGAAAGCGGCACGAGCGTGTGGTGGCTGATCGCCTCGGTCGCAACGGTCGAGCCCGGCGGAGCGACGCTCATCAGCGCCACCGTCATGCCCGAAGTTGCGCCATTCGTCAGACTGATATTGAGGGGCGATACATCGAGACCGCACCGCGACAGCCACTCGGCCGCTACATTGCGATGGCGCGGGAAAACCATGTTCGGCCGGAAGGACAGCGCCGAACTCGAAGGCAGGTTTTCCGCCAGCCACCCGAAGGCCGCACGCATGCGTTCCAGATGGAGCTGCTCGCACACAGGCTTGAGGATCGAAAGGTCGACCAGCTCGCCAAGACGCTCGGGCAGGTAGGGGGGCTCGGGCTCCTTCGGCCTTGTCTGCACGAAGGAGCCGCGGCCGATCTCGCCCGATATCAGCCCCCTTCGGATCAGCTCGTCATAGGCACGGCTGACGGTCTGCACTGATAGTTTCAGGTCGTCGGCGAGCTTGCGATGGGGCAGAAGGCGCGTACCGTTCGGCAAGTGGCCTTCCTGAATGGCGCGAGCAATCTGCTCGGCGAGGGAGAGATAGGCCGGCCGGCGCAATTGGGATATATCGGGTCGCCAATTTGTCATGATTTCAACAGTGCTCAAATTCAGTTCAATTGACAACGCCAAAATGCCTAACCATTGTCTTTTTCTCGGCTTTGACATGACCCCCGCCCGGAGGGCGCCTGAATGAAACTCGACGCCATCGACCTGCGCATCCTGGAAGCAATCCAGGAAAACGGGCGCATCACCAAGCTGGCGCTCGCGGAAAAGGCGGGGCTTTCGCCAACGCCCTGCTGGCTGCGCCTGCGCAAGCTGGAAAAGGCAGGCATCGTGACGGGTTATCATGCCCGCGTTGCGGTCAGGCGCGTTGCGCCGGTTGCCAGCGTGATGATGGAAGTGACGCTCGCCAACCATCGGCAGACGGATTTCGAGCGATTCGAGCGGGCCGTCGCGACAACGCCTGAAATCGTCGCGTGCTGGTCGGTCGGCGGCGGTGTCGACTACATCCTGAAGATCATGGCGCCCGATATCGACGCCTACCAGCGCCTTGTCGACAGCCTGCTCGACCGTGAACTCGGCATCGACCGCTACTTCACCTACATCGTCACCAAGACGGTGAAGGAGGAGACCGTGCTTCCGCTCGAGATGTTGCTTCCCGCCTCCGAATAGAGAGATTGTCTACGGCCGGCCCCACCTTTGGCCAAAGTCTCTGGCCGCCACCCCGGCAATAGACAATCTGTCCCTCGCCCTCTGGCAGACTTCCTCCACACAACAAGAGGAGGCCGCCATGACCGCCGTATTTGCCCGAACGACCTTTCACGACGCGCTTGCCCGCCTTGCCGATCCGCACCTGCTCAGGGAGCTTTCCTATGTCGGCGGCCGCTGGATTGCCGGTCACGCCGGCGCCGGTTTCAAGGTGACGGATCCCGCCTCGTCGGCGACGCTTGCCTGGGTCGCCGCCCTTGATGCCGAACAGACCGGCGAGGCCATTTCGGCGGCAAGCGACGCCCTGCCCGCCTGGCGCAGCATGCTGCCGCAACAGCGCGCCGCGATCCTGCGCAAGTGGCACGACCTGATGCTTGAGGCGCGCGAGGACCTTGCGCTCTTGATGACGCTGGAACAGGGCAAGCCTCTTGCCGAGTCCCGCGGCGAGATCGACTATGCCGCATCCTTCGTCGAATGGTATGCCGAGGAAGGAAAGCGCCTCAACGCCGAAAGCGTCACCAGCCATCTTCCCGGAGCAGAGATGATCGTGCGCCGCGAGGCACTCGGCGTCGTCGGCATCGTGACGCCGTGGAATTTCCCCTCCGCCATGATCACCCGCAAGGCTGCTGCCGCACTTGCGGCCGGCTGCACGGTCGTTGCGCATCCCTCCAGCGAAACACCGCTTTCGGCACTCGCCCTTGCCGAACTCGGCGAGCGGGCTGGGCTTCCCGCAGGCGTCTTCAATGTGGTGACCGGGGACGCCGCCACCATCGTCGGCCGCATGAATGCCGATCCGCGCATTCGCGCCATGAGCTTCACCGGCTCGACGGAGATCGGCAAGCTGATTGCCGGCAAGTGCGCAGAGACCATGAAGCGGCTGGTCATGGAACTCGGCGGCCATGCGCCATTGATCGTCTTTGCCGATGCCGATGTCGATAAGGCGGCCGATATCGCCATCGCGGCAAAGTTTGCGACCTCCGGCCAGGATTGCCTCGCCGCCAATCGCATCTATGTCGAACGGCCGATCCTGAGGGCGTTTGAGGTGGCTTTTGCTGCGAGGATCGCGCGCCTGAAGGTCGGTGCAGGCCTTGACCGCGACAGCGAGATCGGCCCGCTGATGCACGAACGGGCGATCACCAAGGTTGAGGACCAGGTGGCCGACGCACTTCGGCTCGGCGCCAAGCTTTCGGTCGGCGGAAGGCGCCATGCGGCAGGACCACTCTTCTTTGAGCCCACGCTGCTGACCGACGTGCCTGACGAAGCGCTGATCATGCGCGAGGAAACATTCGGCCCGGTCGCCGCGGTCACCGCTTTCGACAGCGAGGACGAAGTGATCGCGCGCGCCAATGCCACCGACTACGGTCTCGTCGCCTATGTCGTCACCGAGAACGGCGCACGCCAGATGCGTCTTGCGCGGGCCTTGGAGTACGGGATGGTCGCGATCAATCGGGTGAAAATCACCGGCGGACCGATCCCCTTCGGCGGCTGGAAGCAGTCGGGCCTGGGCCGCGAAGGCTCGCGCCACGGCATCGAGGCCTTCACCGAACTCAAATATCTCTGCATCGACACGGCCGCCTGAACGCGGGCGCCACATTTCATACGCGAAAGGAAAGACCATGCTCGAGAAAAGCAACGAACTCAGCGCCTGGGACCGTGACCACTTTTTCCACCCGTCCACGCATATGGGCATGCATGCGCGCGGCGAGACGCCGACCCGGGTAATCGGCGGCGGCGAAGGTGTGTACATTACCGACACCAGCGGCAGGACGAGCCTTGATGCCTTTGCCGGCCTCTACTGCGTCAATGTCGGCTACGGCCGGCAGAAGATCGCCGAGGCAATCGCCGAGCAGGCCAAGAACCTTGCTTATTATCACGCCTATGTCGGCCACGGTACGGAAGCGTCGATCACGCTTTCCAAGATGATCATCGAGCGTGCGCCGGAGGGCATGAGCCGCGTCTATTTCGGTCTTTCAGGCTCGGATGCCAACGAGACCAACATCAAGCTGATCTGGTACTACAACAACATCCTCGGCCGGCCGGAAAAAAAGAAGATCGTCTCCCGCTGGCGCGGCTATCACGGCTCCGGCGTCATGACCGGCTCGTTGACCGGCCTGCATCTCTTCCACAACGCCTTTGATCTGCCGCGCGCGCCGATCCTGCACACGGAAGCGCCCTACTTCTTCCGCCGCCCTGACCGCTCGATGGATGAAGAGCAGTTCTCCCAATATTGCGCCGACAAGCTCGAGGAGATGATCCTGGCCGAGGGCCCGGAGACGATCGCCGCCTTCATCGGCGAGCCGATACTCGGCACCGGCGGCATCGTGCCACCGCCGAAGGGCTACTGGCAAAAGATCCAGGCGGTGCTGGACAAGTACGACATCCTGCTCGTCGCCGACGAGGTGGTGACCGGATTCGGCCGTCTCGGCACGATGTTCGGCTCCGACCACTACGGCATGCGGCCTGATCTCATCACCATTGCCAAGGGCCTCACCTCGGCATACGCGCCACTTTCCGGCACGATCGTCTCGGACAAGATGTGGCAGGTGCTAGTGCAAGGATCTGACGAACTGGGTGCGATCGGCCATGGTTGGACCTATTCCGCCCATCCGATCTGCGCAGCCGCCGGCGTTGCCAATCTCGAACTGATCGACGAGTTGGGCCTGGTTGAAAACGCCGGCAGCACCGGCGCCTATTTCCGCGCGGAGCTGACGAAGGCGCTTGCCGGCCATCAGCATGTGGGCGAAGTGCGCGGTGACGGATTGATGGCCGCGATCGAATTTGTCGAGGACAAGGACGACCGGGTCTTCTTCGATCCGGCGAAGAAGGTTGGCCCGCAAATCGCGGCCGCCCTGCTCGAACGCGGCGTTATCGGCCGCGCCATGCCGCAGGGCGATATCCTGGGCTTCGCGCCGCCGCTCTGCCTGACAACCGGCGAGGCAGACATCGTCGTGAAAGCGGCCGCCGGCGCGGTCACGTCCGTACTCGGTGCTGGAAGGTGAAGTTCGGCTGACGGGGTCGCTGGCAAGCGCGAACGAGGAGGAAGCGGGTGCGATCGTTTCCGTCCTCGCCAGGCCCGGTCGCGCCAGCGACCGGGCCTGGCGACTGTGTGTGTCCGATGAAGTCGCGGCAACCGCCCCGCGGTGAAGACTACGCCTGGTTCTCAGCGTTCCGTAGATGCTGCGCCGTGGTGAGATAGTAGTTCCGGGCGGTGGCATTGATCTGGCGCTCACCCAACTCGGTCAGTGCCCTCGCCTTGATCGCCCTGACCTGCATGTTCTCAGGGTCGGAGGCCAGTACATAGTCGATCAATTCCGCGCCCCACTGGAATTCCTTGGCCTCGATTGCTTCCTGGGCGCGGGCGATCATCTTCGCTGTCCCTCCGGCCATTTCGAGCATTTTTCGAGCGCGCTCGGTGGGCGGCAGAGGGTTCAAATTCGTGGCGTTTCCATCGAACCAGCCGACATAATCGGCATAGATGCCACGCACGGCCCATGCGACTGTGCCGTAGTATTCTTGCAGATAGGGGCTCCTTGCGAGTTCGGAAGAGAGCTTCACTTCCTGAACGAGTTCGTCCGGCGTTTTTCCCTGTTTGATTCCGGCAAGCGTTTGATCGAGGACCGTCTTGATCCCGTCCCGGTAGTCGGTGAGCGCCTTGCGGACTTCGTCCTTTCCGAGGATAGGTCGCATGTGACCCTGGATCATGTAGGTGGCGTCCAGCGCGAGCATCTTGTCGAGGCTTGCGACCCACTTCTCCGGCGGCCGCAGCTTGAGGCCGCGGATCGGCGAGAGGTTCGGGTAGGATTTCAGGAAATCGTCGCCGGGGATCAGCAAGCCCTTACCGGGGATCCAGACGGCCGTGTTCTCCGGTGACTCTCCGGGCGTATGGATAAGTTGCATCGAGACACCGGCGAGCTCGACAGTCTCGCTCTCGCCGCTGAAAGTGCGGGCCGGCGGCAGGAAGCCCTCCCGGGTATGCGGCGTGACGCGGCCGTATTCGAGCTGCGTTCCCGCGTTGATGAACAGATCGTCGGCCAGCTTCGTTCCGAAGGCATCGCCGCCATCCCTCGGTCCTCTTCCGAACTCAGGACCGGCTTCCATCAGCATCTGATGGCTGTAGATTTCGGGATTGTCAGCTCCGGCAAATACCTTCGCCCCGCCAGAATGATCCGGGTGATTGTGGGTGTAGATGATTGCCAGGACAGGGCGCACGAAGCGATCACCGAAGGCGTCCACGATCGACTTGGCGTCGACAGGATTGGCGGATGTGTCGACGATAATCGAGCCGCCGTCGCCTTGGATCAGCGTGACGTTACTCGCTGAATAGCCGACGGCGGCAAAAACGCCCTCCGTGATTTCGATGACATCCTTGCGGAATTCGGCGGAACTCGCACGCAATTGCTCACGCCCGGCGAATTCATCTGCAGAAGCGGGCAATGCCTGCCCAGGAGTTGGTGTGACCATCAAGGCTATTCCTACTTCACGGCTCCGCGAGCCTGGCGTCAGGACTGACGGCCATTGACCGTCAGTCGTTGCGGCTGCGACTGCAGCGGATCTGGTGGACGTGATATTGGAATTACTGGCCGGTGTCCCGTCCTTCCTTCGCCCAAGATCCACTTGGTGATCACGGCGCCCGTTTTCGCTGCAAACGCCTCAGACCTCGCCCCCCGGCAATAGAAAATCATCTGTCTTTGCGCTGGTTCAAACAGCCCGGCCTCAGTTCACCTTAGGTTGACGGTGAGATTGCCGGATCGTCGTTGCCTGGAAGCGGAAGGTGCTTCGACGCAACGTTGGACATGGAACACATGCAATGCGAGCAGCGGACCCAGCGATGACATCGACATTGGCCCAAACCAAAGAAGACATCGGCCGCGCGATCGCGCGCATGCACGGCGCGGTCTTGAGCAGCGCAATCGACTGCGAATGCCGAGACCGGGTGGGCGAGGCACTGCGCGACCTTGAAAGGCTGGAGCGAGAGCGGATCGAACGGAGCCTGTTGGCAGCGGCCAGCGACCAGCGCCAAAGGATCGAGGCACTTCTGGTGCTGCTCGGTGACTTCGACCCCAACGAAACGGATGCCCTCGACGACGGCACCATGGCGGAGGCGAGCCTGCTCTTCGCCGATATCGCTGCTGCCGCGGAGTTGGGTTCCTATTTGCTACGACAATCGCGCCAGGTTCGCCATTCATCCGGCGGAATGCAGGAGGCTGCCAATCATGCCACGCCGAGAGAGTGAGTTTTATCCAGCGCGCTTTGCAGGCTTGCAGCGACGCGACGCCTCTCAGCGGAGCCGGTTCAGAGACGCGCTTCTGGACATCGCCATGTCCCAAACCGTTGCGCTCGGGGATATGAGCTTGCTTCTCGAAACCCTGCAGGACGACAGAACAGCCGGCAGTTCGGACTGGCGTTGATGTCGCCCGCCATTTCGTTCTGGCGTTTGCGCCGGAAATCCGGCGTCAAGCCGGCTACGGCTTCGCTGTGGCGCCGAATGCGTCCGCCATTTTCCTGACTGCGGCCTCGATTTCGCGCGGCGTGTAGGCCGCAAATCCCATCAGGAAGCCGGCCTTGGGCTCGCCAGCGGCGTAAAGATCGGACAGTCCCATGATGTCGATCCCGGCACGTCTTGCGGCGTCGATGGCTATGCGTTCCGGTATGTTGCCGGCCAGTACACAGGGCATCTGTAGCCCGCCGATGGGGACCTGCGCTTCGACATAGCTCGAAAGATGCTTGTCGACGAGGGTTGCCAGTAGGTCGAGCCGGTCGGCGTAGACGCTGCGCATGGTGCGGACATGCGCACCAAAATGCCCGCCTTCCATGAAGCGGGCGAGCGTCAATTGCGCCAGCGGGGCGGTGTGCCCGTCAAGCAGCGTGCGCGCGACCGTCATCGGCTGCACAAGTTGGGGAGGCAGCACCACATACCCGATCCTCAAGCCCGGAAAGAGCGATTTGGTAAAGGTGCCGATGTAGATCGTCCGGTCGTGCGGATCGAGGCCCTGCACGCAGGCCGTCGGCTTGCCGGCATAATGGAATTCGCTGTCGTAGTCGTCCTCGATGATCCAGGTCTGATGGCGTTTGGCCCACTCGATCATCGCCAGGCGGCGCTCCAGCGCCAGCGTCGCTCCGGTCGGGAATTGATGCGAGGGCGTCAGGAACACGGCCTTGGCTTTGCGCGGTTCGGCCATGATCTCCCCGACGACGAGGCCCTGGTCATCGACGCGAACGGGAACGCATTCCAGCCCCGCCGCGTCGAAAGCCTTGCGCGCACCGTAGTAGGCGGGGTCTTCGATGAAGATCCGATCGCCGGGGTCGAACAGCATGTTGGCGCAAAGTGTCAACGCCTGCTGCGAACTCGTGAGGACCAACACCCGATCGGCCGTGGCGCGCGCGCCACGCTCCAGGTTCACGTAGTCGGCGATGGCACGGCGAAGCGCTTCGGTCCCTTGCGGATCACCGTGAAGGAGCACCTGGGTACCGCTTTCCCGCAAGACCTGTCGTTCCAGGCGTTCCCAAATCCGGAGAGGGAAATTCCGCGTCTCCGGCACGCCATGCGCGAAGGGTCGCGGCGCAAGCAGTTCGCGCACACCGCCACTTTGAAACATCGCATCGCCACGTCTGCTGAGGTTCGGAGCCTGGTTGCGCAGCAGCGTATCCCGCCGGGAAAGGCGCCGACCGCTTGCGAACTCCTTCATCTCGGCCACGAAACTCCCGCTTCCCAGCCGGCGCTCGATGAAGCCTTCAGCATGAAGTTGACCATAGGCTGCTTCGACGGTGTCGCGGGATACGCAGAGCGACTGGGCGAGCGCGCGTGACGCCGGCAGCGGCTTTCCGGGCCCAAGCACGCCATCGAGGATCAGTTGCCGGATCGCCCGCTGTATCCGCGCGTAAAGCGGCATCGCGGCATGCGCCGGATGGGCGAGCCAAGCCTTCACGGACTCCAGTTGCGAATGCTTGAACAAATGGTCTGACCCTACCTAACAAAGTGGATGGGAACATCAGTCCATTGGACGGCTAAATGTCAACGCACTTCGTCGGCCATCGGCTGCAGAATTCAGGAGTTCCGTCAAGACATGCCTTCCCATCCATCGCCCACTCCCATCCGCCTGAACGACCTGACGCACCCCATCGTGGCGGGCCTGATCTCAGTCATCGTCAATTACGGCGGCACATTCATCCTGGTCTTTCAGGCCGCGAAGGTCACCGGTCTCAGTCCGGAGCTGACCGCGTCGTGGGTATGGTCCGTCTCCATCGGCGTGGGGCTGTCCGGGCTCTTCTTGAGTTGGCGATATCGCGAGCCGATTATCACCGCCTGGTCGACACCAGCGGCGGCGTTTCTCGTGACGGCACTGGCAACGACACCCTATGCGCAGGCCATCGGTGCCTACATGGTCTCGGCGGCAGCTTTCGTCGCACTTGGCCTTTCCGGCTGCTTCGAGAAGGTCATCGGGCTGATCCCGTCAGGCATTGCCTCCGGCCTATTGGCCGGCATCCTGCTGCAGTTCGGGATCGGTGCGTTCGGCGGCGCCAGCGTCGATCCGCTGCTCGTCGGCTTGCTGATCGTTGCCTATGTCGTGCTGAAGCGCTTCTCCGCCCGCTATGCGGTGGTCGGCATCCTCATTCTTGGGCTCTCGTTCCTGTTTGCCGAGGGCCGGGTCGAC
>NZ_JAEPRP010000060.1:3266-18942 GCF_016652895.1 Ensifer sp. SSB1 | reverse complement strand
TCACCATGCCGGAATTCTCGCTGAACGCACTGCTTTCCGTCGCATTGCCGTTGTTTCTGATCACGCTGACCGGCCAATACATGCCGGGTATGCTGGTGCTGCGAAATGACGGCTTCAAGACCAGCGCCAACCCGATCGTCACCGCGACCGGCCTCGGTTCGCTCATCATGGCGCCCTTCGGCTCCCACGCTTTCAATATCGCGGCCATCACCGCGGCAATCGCCACCGGAAAGGAAGCGCATGAGGACCCGTCCAAGCGCTGGATCGCGGGCATCGCGGCAGGCTGCTTCTATGTGATCGTGGGTGTCTTCGGTGTGACCCTCGCTGCCGTGGTCATGGCATTCCCCGCAACATTCATCACCACGCTTGCGGGCCTCGCGCTGCTGGGCACGATCGGCGGCAGCCTTGCCGGAGCGATGGCCGATCCGACATCGCGCGAGGCTGCTCTCATCACATTCCTGGCGTCTGCCGCCAACATCAAGCTTCTCGGCATTGGCGGAGCTTTCTGGGGTCTGGTAATCGGCCTCGTCGCCTATATCGTGCTGAACGGTCGCCTGCCGCAACGCGACAGGATCAAGTTGGCCGGGACCGAGGGAGCCGCCAAATGAGCGCCGGCCTTCCGTCATCTTGATCCCTGAGAGCTTTGGCAAGGCCGGCCGCCGTGCGGGCCGCCGGCCTTGCCCGCTACCCGATTAAATGTCCCAATCGGAACCCAGCGCGTACGCCTCGATGTGGTCGATCTTCATCTCCGCTCCATCGGCAAAATCGTCATTCGGCGCTTCGGCCATTCCTCCGACCGCAAGATTGACGAGCATATACATCGGCTCGTGCATATCCGCGGGCGTGTCGGTGCGGGCGATCTCCGTGTCGTCGAAGTACCAGACGATCTCGTCTTTCGTCCAAAGCACGCCATAGTCGTGAAACCCGTCGGTATCGGCGACCTGCGCCCCGTCTCGGCTCACGGTGTGCTCACCGCTTTCATTGGAATGGGCGGTGGTGATGACGGTATTTTCGTCCTGCCCGCGCATCTCGACGACGTCGAGTTCGGGCGGCCAGGAGCCGTCGGCGGGTAGCAGCCAGAAGGCGGGCCAGGCGCCGTGGTCGTCCGGCATGTCGGCCCGCATTTCGAAGTAGCCGTAGGTCTGGGCGAAGGACGAGTAGGTCGTCAGCATCCCGGACGTGTAATCATAGCCACCGATCTCGGACTGGATTGCTTCCGATGCGCGCTCCGCGGTGATCGTAAGTACGCCGTCCCCGACCGAAAAAGGATTGGCAGCAGCGGTCGGCTCGTAGCTCGGATTGACATACCACTGCAGTTCGCCGTTTTCAGTGAGCGTCGCCCCCTCTTCCGGCGCCCACCAGTATTTCGCATCCCAGGCACCGCCCGTGTCATCGCGGAGTTGAAGCGTGTCGAAATCGTCCGAGAAAGTCTGCGTGAAGGCCGACCGGTCCAGGCTCAACTGGAACTGGCTTTCCTGCAATTGCTCGGTCGCCGTATCGGCGAGCACCAGGCTTTCACCATCGGCGAGATCAAGGCGGAGATCGTCGCCCTCCTGAACGGAGTTGGCCAGAACCTGGTCGAACGACGTGATGCCATAACCGTCGAGGCGAACGGTGTCGTTGGAGCTGAAATCGGCAATGACGTCGCTGCCATTGCCGCGCTCGAACACGAAAGTATCGGCTCCACCACCGCCAATCAGCACGTCATTGCCTGCGCGTCCGTCGATGGTTTGGCTGCCGGAACCGCCGGTGATGATGTTGTCGGCACCGTTGCCGAATGCATGTCGACCATCGCCGGTGACGGTCAGGTTCTCGAAATTCTCCGGCAAGGTGTAGCTCATCCACGTATCGATCGTGTCTACGCCTTCGCCGGGCGCCTCTTCGGCCCGGTTCGTCAATGAATAAAGGTAGTAGATATCGTCGCCCGTGCCGCCGACCATCGTTACGTCGACGGAACTGTCGCCCCAGATGGAATCGTTACCGGCGGTGCCGTAGAGGGTCGGTCCGGATCCGGTCGCGGAAAACCATGCCGTCGAGCTTCCGCTGTAATAGAGCGGTTGTCCTAGGGCGTTCATGGCAGTTCTGCTCATCGAGAAGTCTCCTGCTGGATTGTGCCCCTTCCCGGTGAGCACCCCTAGCATCTCCGACTGTGGCCTGTCGCCCACACCTCCAACTCTTTTGCCCGCGGACATCAACGCATCGGTGCGCCGAACAATCGGAAGGCAGCGGATGCGCCCGCGACGACGGTGAGCACGCGAACGACGTGATGCAGCACCACAAACGGCACTTCCACGTTGAGCGAAAGGGCAATGAGGCTCATCTCGGCGACGCCACCGGGCGAATAGGCGAGCACATAGGCGATGAGCCGGTCCCCGCCCATGAACGACAACAGCCCGGCAAACATCAGCGTCGATAGGAGCATCAGCACCGTGGCGCCGGCGGAAAGCACCATTGCCCGCACTACCATGCGCGGTGACGCGTTGGCGAAGCGGCATCCGATCGTCGCGCCAATGACGACCTGTGCCGCAGCAAGGGCAATGGCCGGCAGCTCGAAATCGGTCACACCGGCCAGATGAAGCACAGCGCTCGCAAGCATCGGCCCGACCAGAAACCGCGCCGGCAATCGCAGGACGGTACCAAGCGCAACGCCGCCGATCACCGCGCCGGCAAACCACAGCACATCCGCTACCGACACTGCGGTTTCGCCGGCGGACACGACGCCCGTTCTGTCGATCGCGACGCCCGTAAATGTCTGGATCAGAAACGGCAGCGCCAATACGACCAGGAAAATTCGGGCGGCATGGATGAGCGCGATCATCCGCTCGTCGCCGCCCTTTTCCGCGCCGAGCGTGATCATTTCGACGAGACCGCCAGGCATCGCGGAGAAGTAGGCGGTAACGGGATCCAGCTTGGCGAGGTACCGGAAATAGGCAAAGGCCAAGGTGCCGGTGATGACGATGAAGGCAATCAGGCCGCTGAGCGATACGATCCAGGCCGAGACATGTCCGAATGTTTCCGGCGAAAAGGAGGTGCCGAGCATCGCACCGATCACCGCCGTCATCGGTGGGCGCGCGTGCTTCGGCAGGGAGACGGGGACGCCTGCAAAGGCACAGATGGCCGTGGCCAGCATGGCCCCCAGCAGCCATGCAAGCGGCATATGCGCCAGCCACATCAAGAACCCGCCGAACGCACCGATGCAGAGCGTCAGCGCAAACCGGCCGCCCGCCTTGCGAAGTCCGTCGCGGCTCACCGAGCGCTCATGACCTGGCGCGTGTGCGTTACGACGGGCGCCGCCGCGAAGCAGGGGCCGACGATCTCGCGCCAAGTCTGAAAATCGGCAGAGTCTCGAAACCCTTCCATGTGATCTTCGACCGTTTCCCAATCGACGACGAGGCGATAGACCTGCGGCGTCTCGATGACACGATGGAGGGAAACCCCGTGACATCCCTTGGCGCGGAGGAACAGCGGAACAGCCTTCTCGACGCCTCGCTCGAAATCACCCTCCAGCCCCGGCTTGATGGTCAATTCTGCAACTTCCTGGATCATACCGACGCCCCCGGCTTGTGGCCATGCTCGGCGTCGATCGTGTGCTCCTCGCCGGTCGCGATCATCGTCCGGGTGGCATCGATCGATGCATAGACCCAGAAGATCCGCATGGGTTCCGTCTCCGACGCATTGATGAAGCGGTGCGGAACGTTCGCCGGAATCCAGGTCGTGTCATTGGGCCCGAGGGGATAGCGCACGCCATCGATCTCGGCGATCGCCTGACCATCGAGGATCATCACGCTTTCCTCGCAATTGTGCTTGTGAAGGCCGATCGCAGCACCTGGATCGAACGCGGTGATGCCGTTGATCATGCTCGTGGAGCCGCATTTCCGCGTGACCAGCGGCGTGGTGCGTGCGCCGTTGCCACGGTCGTTGGTCTTCAATTCCCTTGGCCGCAGGATGGCCGGCATCACCTTGCTCATCGTGCTCCTCCCTGTGCGGTCGCCGGCGTCTGGGTGGGGCCAATCCACACGGTCTTGATGTTGACGAATTCGCGGATGCCGTAGACCCCGAGTTCGCGCCCGTAGCCGGAGCGCTTGATGCCGCCGAAGGGGTAGCGAGGATCGGAAGCGACCATACCGTTGATGAAGACGGCGCCGGCTTCGATCTCGCGCGCAAGCAATCGGGCGCGTGCGAGATCGCTGGTCCAGAGCGCGGCACCGAGCCCGAACTCCGTCTGGTTGGCGAGCGTCACCGCCTCCTTGGCATCCGTCACGCGGATGATCGCCGCAACCGGCCCGAAGGTCTCCTCGCAAAAAGCAGCCATGTCGGGGCGAACGTTGTCGAGGACCGTCGGCGGATAATAGAACCCGTCGCCGTCGAGCGGCGCACCGCCAACGCGTAGTGTCGCGCCGGCAGCAAGCGTGCGCTCGACCTGTTTGTGCAGGCCGGTCATCAGGTTCTCCCTGGCCATCGGGCCGATATTCGTTTCCCGCTCCATCGGGTCGCCGATCTTCAGCTTCGCCACCTCTTGCAGGAAGAGGTCAACGAACCGGTCGGCGATGGTTTCTTCTACGATGAAGCGCTTGGCATTGACGCAGGATTGGCCGACATTGATGTAGCGCGCCTTGACCGCGATCTTCGCCGCCTCTTCGAGATCGGCGTCGGCGAGCACGATGAACGGGTCCGAGCCGCCGAGCTCAAGCACCTGCTTCTTCAACGCCTTGCCGGCCTGCGCGGCGACGATCGCCCCCACCTCCGTCGATCCCGTCAGCGTGACGGCCGCGATCCGATCGTCGGCGATGATGCCGGCAACCTTCAACGGCTCGATCAGCAGCGTGGCGAAGAGACCTTCAGGGCAGCCGGCTTCCCGCATCACCTCTTCGATCGCGAGCGCACATTCAGGGACATTGTTGGCGTGCTTCAAGATTGCGCCATTGCCTGCTGCAAAGGCAGGAGCGGCAAAGCGGAAGAACTGCCAGAACGGATAGTTCCACGGCATGATCGCCAGGACGACACCGAGCGGATCGAAGGCGATCACGCTTTCAGCCGCGTTCGACGCCACCGGTTCATCCGCAAGGTACTTCGGCGCATTCTCGGCATAGAAATCGCAGTTGTAGGCGCACTTCTCCACCTCGGCCTCAGCCTCTGTGATCGGCTTGCCCATCTCGCGGGTTATCATGGCGGCATAACGGTGTTTTCCGGCCCGCAGCACTCGCGCCATGGCGGAAAGAAGCGTGCAGCGCTCAGCAACTGGTACTCTTCGCCAGGCGGCCTGTGCCTTCGCTGCCGCGCTCAACGCCTGGTCGACATAGGCATCGCCGTGAAGGTCGTAGCGCGCAAGCTCGCGGCCGTCGGCCGGATTGGTGGAAACGATCATGCTCTTCTCCTGATTTCTGATCTCGCCCGCCAGGCGGCAAGAAATGTCAAACTCTCGACTGTGTTCGCCGAGGGTGTGAATTCGAAGCCGATGGCACCCTGAAAGCTCTGCGCTTGAAGTGCCGAAAGGACTGGCTCGAAATCGAGCGTCCCGGTCCCCGGCTCCTGTCGGCCCGGATGGTCGGCGATGTGGATGTGTCCGATCCGATAGGCATTTTCCGCGACCCACTGAGCCGGATCGATGCCGGTCGCACGCGCATGGAAGGTGTCAAACAGCAGCGAGAGATTGCCGGGACCGAAGACATCCTGCACGCGGCACGCCTGCTCCAGTGTGGAGAGCGCATAGCCCGGCACCGACCGCTCACTGATCGCCTCGATCAGGATCTTCGCCGGCGTGCCGGCCGTTCGCTGGACGGCGTAATGCAGGTTTTCGAGGTAGACACTGCCGGCGTCTGCATCGCTTCCTTGAGGTGGAACGCCGGCCATCGGGTGCACGTAGGGCGCATCGACAGCGAGCGCGAATTCAAGGGCGCTGTCGAAGGTTGCGCGAAACTCGGACTGCCGGCCCGGCAGCGCGGCGAGACCTTTTTCGCCCATTGCCAGGTCACCGAATGCGCAGGAGAGCTGCGCAAAGCGGAGACGATGTTTCTTTAAAAGGCCGCGGATGACCGCGGGCTCGAACGTCTCCAGATAAGGGTGTTCTACCGCATCAAAACCCACAGCAGCAGCCGCTTCGAAGCGTTCCTCGAAGGGTAGCTCCTTGAAGAGATAACCGGTGTGGGCCGAGAAAATGGGCTGCGCGGTCACCGCACTATCCCCTCAGCGAAGATCGGGCGCGCTGACGAGCACGCCGTCCGCATCCGCATAGAGGTGGGCGCCGGGCGCGAACGTGACGCCGCCAAATTGAACAGGTATGCCCGTCTTGCCGGGACCGTCCTTCGCGGACTTCTTTGGTGTCACCGAAAGACAGAAAACGCCCACGTCCATCTCGGCGATCTCGGCACTGTCGCGCACGGCGCCGTTGATCACGATGCCGGCCCAGCCATTGTCGCGAAGGATCATCGCGATCTGGTCGCCGAGCAACGCGACGCGGCTCGAGGCGCCACCATCGACAACTATGACCTTGCCCTCGCCCGGCATCTGCAGTTCGGCCTTCAACAGAGCATTGTCCTCGAAGCATTTGACGGTCGCGATCGGACCGCTGAAGGACTTCGTCTTCCCGAGTTTCAGAAAGGGAAGATCGCAGAAGTGCACTTCCTCCCCATGCGCATCGACGAGATCAGCCGTTTTCATCGGTGTTTCCTTCAACAGCCGCCAAAGACGGCCTTCAATTCCGTGACGTTTTCAGGGGAAAGCATGCGTTTCGGCGCATCGCGCAACAGCACCAGCAGCTTGGCAGTTTCCTCTAGCTCCTCGGCTGCGTAGACCGCCGATGCAATATCCTTGCCGGTGACGACGGGGCCATGATTGGCAAGCAGAACGGCGGCATAGCGACCACCGAGTTCCCTGATCATGTTGCCCATTCGTTCGTCGCCCGGCTTGACGTAGGGGAGCAGCTTCACTTGCCCCACGCGCATGACGACGTAAGGGGTGAGCGGCGGAATGCAGCCGTGCGGATCGATGTCGGCAAGGCAGGAGAGAGCCGTGGCGAAGGTCGAATGGAGGTGGACCACCGCACCCGTTTGCGGCCGTGTTTCGTAGAACGCGCGGTGCAGGAACACCTCCTTCGAGGGCTTGTCGCCGGAGATGTGCCGGCCGTTGCGATCGAGCTTCGAGATGCGTGCCGGATCGAGAAAGCCGAGGCACGAATTGGTCGGGGTCATCAGGATCCCGTCCTCGACCGCAGCACTGATGTTGCCGGCGGAGCCGACCGAGAAGCCACGGTCGAACAACGACTTCGAAAGCCGGGCGATCTCGTCACGTATCCTGTTCTCAGCACTCATCTGCCTGTGAGCCTTTCCAATGCTTTGGCAAAGAAATCGGGGCTGCCGAAATTGCCGGACTTCAGCGCCAACGCCACGGGACTTGCCCCGCCCGACAACAGCACCGGCACCCCAGGATCGATTTCCGGCCCAATCGTCAGCGCACCGAGATCGAGTGCCGAGACGACCGCTCCGGACGTTTCGCCACCGGCAACGACGAGGCGACGGACGCCAACCTTGACCAGTTCCTGCGCCGTTTTGGCGAAGAGATCATCGAGCGCCCCGGCAACCGCTTCCCGGCCGAAGCGCGCCTGGACCGCCTGGACCTCCTCGGGCGTGCCCGAAGAGTAAACGAGCGGCGCCCTGCCCTCGTTCGCGCGCATGAAGGACGTCAGCTCGGCGGTCGTCACCGAGCCGGCCATGACGCCGGCAACGTCGATGGCAAGCGTCGGGTGGTTCTTGCGGTGGATCTCGACCTGTTCGCGGGTCGCACCGGAGCAGCTTCCGGCGAGAATGGCCTCCGGCCCCTCGACGCCGGCAGTACTGGCGCTGTGGCCGGCAGCAAGGCCTTGCGCGATGAAGTTTGCGGCAAGACCGATCGCGATGCCGGAACCACCCGTGACAAGGCGATCTCCCGCCGCTGCACGACCGATTGCGACGAGATCCTCATCTGTGATGGCGTCGACGATGACGAGCGTGCGATTGCGCTCTCCGTTCTCCCGCAGCTCTGTTCCGATTTCGGCCGGCCCTTGCCGCACGACGGTGATATCGACATGCCCAACCTCAGTCGTCGACTGGAGCCGCAGCCAGCGCCGAATATCCGCGTCGGTCATCGGGTTGAGCGGGTGGTTTTGCAGGCCGGACCCGCTCAGAAGCCGATCCTTCACGAAGAGGTGGCCCTGATAGACCGTTCGGCCGGCACCGGGAAAAGCGGGGCAGGCAATCACGCCTTTGACGCCCAGGGCCTCGGCAAGCGCTTCAGCGACGGGGCCGATGTTGCCGGCCGGAGTGGAATCGAAGGTCGAGCAGTACTTGAAGACGATCTGCTGGCACCCCTGGTCGAGCAGCCAGCGCAGGCTCGCCAGCGACTGCTCGATGGCCAAAGCCGCGTCAACCGATCGGCTCTTCAGCGCAATCACGCCAGCCTCCACATCGGGCTCGGCCTTTGCGCGCGGGATTCCAAGATATTGTACCGTGCGAAGACCGCCCTGCCGCGGCAAGCCCTTGGCGAGCGTATTCGCGATATCGCTTGCCCCTGTAAAATCGTCTGCAATGACGCCAAGCAGCATTGAAGGTGTACTCCCGAATGTCAGGCTGTGCCGAGAAGGCGCTTGAGTTTGTCGATGGCGGCATCCGGGCTCGACAGGACCGGTATGTTCGTCACCGCCCGTACCGCAGGTACGGCGCGTGCCGTTGAGAAATGCGCAAGCACGATGCTGTCGAAGCCACGCAAACCCGCCGCCGCTTCGGCGACCAGCCGATTGTGGGTCTCTACATCCCCCGTCCGCACCGCCTCGATCGCGCCATGCACCAGGAAGCTCTCCATGGTCGCGGTCGGATCGATCCTTTCGGCCTCTTCCTGAAACTCGGCCTCCATGCCCTCGCGCGCCGGCGGAAATGTATAGAGCATTGCGGTCCTTCCCCCCGTTCGGATCGCAGCCTCGAACATCGCCTCGTTGGGTTTCAGCACCGGGATGTCGACGGTCGTCGCCGCTTGCTCGATCGCCCGCCCGAAGGCCGAACAGGTGAAGAGCACGGCCGCACTCCCGATTTGCCGCGCGTATCGGGCCAGAGCCTCGATACGCGCCGTCAGGGCTTCGGTGATGTCGGTGCTTGCGGCACGGTCGGGCGAAAGGCTGTCTTCCAGAAGGTTGACCACTTCCGCGTCCGGCCAGGCCGATGCGAAAGCAAGCTTGATCGGCTCCATCGCGATCGGCGTCGCATGGACGAGCGTTATCCGGGGCTGTCTCGACATGAAAATACCTTTGAATGGAGCGGCCGCCGGGAGGAGCGGCGACCACCAGACGACCCTCGCTAGCGCTGGCTTGCCGAGAACACCCAGACGCTTTCCGATGGAATCCGCGCCCAGACCGTACCGGTCGCCAGTTGCCGTGCGCCGTGTGCCTTGGCGACGAAATCGCCGCGACGCAGGCGGTATTCCCAGCGGTCGCCGAGATAGATGCTGTCGTCGAGATTCATCTCAAGCCCGCCCGCCTCGGGCTGGTCGCTGACGCTGATCTGCTCGACCCGGATCACCGCACGCGCGTCGTCGGATGCGTTGACGCCGGATGCCTCGCGCACCGTGCCATCGAGGCTCCAGTTGTCGCCGCCGATGACCGCGCTGCGGCCGTTGATCGATTTCACCTTCGCCTTGACGATGTTGTTCGCGCCTAGGAAGTCTGCCGAATAGAAGCTGTTCGGATTGGAATAGATCTCCTGCGGTCCGCCTTGCTGGACGATGCGACCGTCCTGCAGCAGGAGAATGTTATCGGCAGCGGCCAGCGCCTCGCTTTGATCGTGGGTGACGAGGATCGCGCAGATCTCGAGGTCGAGGATCAGCTTGCGGATCCAGTAGCGCGCCTCCTCTCTGAGCTTCGCATCGAGATTGGAGAGCGGCTCATCGAGCAACAGCACACGCGGCTCATAAACCAGCGCCCGGCAGATGGCGACGCGCTGCTGCTGGCCGCCCGACAATTGCGACGGGAAGCGATCGGAAAGATGGCCAAGGCCCATGCGTTCCAGGATCGCCTGCACACGCTTTTCGATATCGGCCTGCGTCACCCCGCGCAGCTTCAGGCCGTAGCCGACATTCTCCTTGACTGTGCGATGCGGCCAAAGGGCGTAGGATTGAAACACGAGGCCGATGTTGCGCTGTTCGGGCGGAAGCGCGAGCTTCCTTTCGCCATCGAGCACGGTCTTGCCGCCGATGACGATCTGGCCCATCTCCGGCTGCTCGAGCCCGGCGATACAGCGCAACAGCGTGGTCTTGCCGCTGCCCGAGGCACCAAGCAGGGCGACGATGGAGCCGCGCTGCGCGGTGAAGGACGCGCCTTTCAGGATCTGCAGACCGCCCAGCCACTTCTGGACATTGCTGACAACGAGTTCAGTCATGGATTTTTGCTCCCAAACGGAGGGCGAGTGCGAGACCTGCGCCCGTCAAGACGATGCTGATGAGGGAAAGAGCGGCGATCGTGTTCATGGCGCCGGTCTGAAGAAGCGAGACCATCAGCGAACCGATGACTTCCGTGCCGGCGCCCATGAGGTAGACGCCCGTCGCATATTCGCGAAGGAAGATGATCATGATGAGCGCCCAGGCACCGGCAAGACCCGGCCGGACGCTCGGGATCACCACATCCTTCCAGGTGCGGCCTATCGTTGCGCCCGTGGTACGGGCGGACTCTTCGAGCTCCGGGGCTACCTGGATCAGCGTGCCCTGCAGGAGGCGCAGACCATAGGACAGGCCGACAACCAGATAGGCGACGAAGAGGCTGACCAGCGTTGGCCTCAGCGGCGTGAGCAACGGCACGAACAGGAAGACCCAGAAGAAGGCAAGGCCGACGACGAGGCCCGGAAGCGCACGCGGCAGGAGGACGATGTAGTCCAGCACCGTGTTCGACATGCCCCAGTTGCGGTGACCGGCCAGGCCGACGGCGAGATAGATCGCCACGGCTGCAGCGCCACCGACGACCGACAGGATGATCGTGTTGACGATGCCGTTGTAGAGGCTCGGCACTTCGAGCATGCGACTGAAGTTCGACAAGGTCAGTTGATCGAAGAGATTGACGCCCTCGCCCCAGGCATCGACGAACGCGCGCACCGTGATGCCGCCGATCGGGAGAACGACCGAGACGAAGAGCCAGAAACCGATGACCGAAAGGGCAATGACCTGGCCACTGGTCCCGAGTTTCAAAGTGGCGACGCGGGCGCCCTTGCCGCCGAGCGCGGCATACTTGCGAGCATTGCGCAGCAGCCTGCGCTGCATCCACACAAGCGGCAGCGTGATCAGCACCAGCACGACCGCGACGACAGCCATGAGCTGATAGGTCGGTGTGCCGAACAGCGTCGTCAGCTTGTAGATGTAGGTGGTCAGTACCATGATCCCGTTCGGATCCCCTAGCACGAGCGGAATGCCGAAGGTTTCGAAGCCGAGCAGGATGTTGAGCGCCGCCGCAAAGATCAGCGCCGGCAGCACCATCGGCAGCGTAACGTCGCGCGAGACCTGCCAGATGGACGCGCCGGTGGTGCGGGCGGCTTCTTCGAGGTCCGACGGCAGATTGCGCATGGCCGAAGAGACATAGAGATAGACGTGCGGAACGTGGCTGAGGCCGGCAATCAGGATCATGCCCGGCAGGCTGTAGATGTTCCACGGCACGAAGCCGAGAATGTCGCGCACGAAGAGCGACACGAAACCCGTCGGGCCGACCGAGACGGTGTAGCCGAAGGCAAGCACGATCGACGAAATGAACATCGGCACGAGCACGAGGATCTCGAGCAGGCGCTTGCCCTTGATGTCGGTGCGCGTAATCAGGAAGGCAAGCAGGCCGCCGAGCGGCACCGCGATCGCCACCATGCCGAACGAGAAGATCGCCGTCGTGCCGAGTGCACGATAGAAGTTCTTGTCGGTGAAGACGTATTTGTACGCATCGAGGCCGAAGTGCGCACGGGGGCTGAAGAACGCGGCCGTCAGGAAACTCTGGTAGATGATCAGGCCGACGGGTGCCAGGACGGCGACCGCGAGCAGACCGATGACGATGCGCCGATAGAAGTTTGCATTGCCATGCCGCGGCATCTTTGCCGGATACTTCTTTTCGGCTGCGGCTTTCGTCAGGGGGACTGCAGCCGGTGCTTGGATGTGGGTAGACATTCTATGCCTCTCGCAAACGGTGGCGGAACCGCGGCGCCAGAGCGCCGCGGTCGGCTAAGCATCAGCGGCCGAGGGCGGCTTTCCAGTCGTTGAGGAACTGAACGCGCTTCATCTGGTCCATGTATTCCAGAACACCCTCGTCGACGGCGATCGGCTTCAGGCCACCACCGACACGCTCGTTGAGCGTCTTGATGTTGAGGCCGGCGGTCACGTCTTCACGGATCGACGGCAGTCCGCCTTCCGCCAGAAGCGACTGGCCTTCGGACGACAGCATGAAGTCGACGAAGAGCTTGGCCGCGTTCGAATGCGGAGCATCCTTGGTAATCAGCGCCAGACGCGAGAAGGCGGGCGTATAGTCCGTCGCGAAATGCACGCCGAGGTTCGGGCTCTCCTTGACCCAGTCGAGCGCGTAGGAGCCGATGATGTTGATGGCGATGACGTTTTCGCCCGAAACCACCGTTTCCTTCATGCCGCCGGAGCTGGAATAGATCTTGGCGCCATCGTCGCCCATGGCCTTGGCAAGATCCCAGAAGTCCGGTCGGTTGCGCGCATCGTTGGAGTGGTGCAGGAAGCCGGAACCGCTCTTTTCCGGATCGAAGGTCGCAACCTTGCCTTGAAGCTCGGTCTTGTTGTCCTTCAGGAACGTGATCATGTCGGCATAGGTCTTCGGAAGCTTGTCTTCGGAAAGGGCCTTGGTGTTGTAGATCACGCCGATCGGCTCGACGGTGGTGGCGTAGAGCGTGTTCTTGTAGTTTGCCCAGCTCGGAAGGTTGCCGGCTTCTGGTGAAGCGTAATCGGCCGCGTAACCATCCTGGACCAGCGTCATCTGCAGGTCCATCGCCGAGCTCCAGACGATGTCAGCGGTGGTCTGGCTGGCGGCAGCCTCCGAGATCACCTGGTTATAGGCACCGTTCGTCCCGAGATCGTTGTAGGCGATCTTGATGCCGTATTTCTTGGTGAAGGCATCCTGCAGCTTCTGCGACTGGGCCGCATCGGTCGAGGTGTAGATCGAAACGGTCCCTTCCTGCTTGGCCTTGGCGATCAGGTCCGCATAGTCGGCAGGGTAGCCCGCGGGCACTTCCTGCGCTTGTGCAGCAAAAGCCGTCATGAACGCGGTGACCGCAACGGCCCCAAGGCGGCCGGAAACATGCTTGTTCATCTTCTCTTCTCCCAAAAGACGCCCGGCTCCAAATCTCCTCCGGGCAGTTCCGCGAGGGCCGTTGCCGCCCTCGCGCCTCCATGTCCGTACTTTGGCTTTTAAATATCCAAAGTACAAACTCCGATCAGGCGTTCGCAAGCTTCCGCTCGCCCTCGCCGCTGCGAACGGCACGCGCCACGAGCGAACCGAATGCATCCGTGCCGATGCTGCCGCCGAGGTCGCGCGTCCGGGACGCCGGGTTCGCAAGAACCTCGTCGACCGCACGCTCGATTTCCGCGCCCGCGGCCTCGAATTGCGGCAGACCGCGCTGCTCGCCGAGCCAGCTGAGCATCATGGCTGCGGACAGGATGAGCGAAGTCGGATTGGCGATGTTCTGGTTCTGGATATCGGGTGCTGAGCCATGCTGCGCCTGGGCACAGACAAGGCCGGTCTCGGCATTGGCGTTGATCGAACCGGCCAGGCCAAGGCTGCCGGAGAGCTCGCTGGCGAGGTCCGAAAGAATGTCCGAGTAGAAGTTCGTCGCGACGATCACGTCGAAGCGCGAGGGGTCGCGGACCAGATGGGCGGCCATCGCATCGATGATGAATTCGTTGAGCGTGACCTCGGGGAATTCGGCAGCGACCTTGCGTACCTGCTGAAGGAACAGGCCGTCCGTGAGAATGAAGTTGTTGGCCTTGTGAACTGCGGTCACCTTCTTGTTGCGCTTCATGGCCAGCAGGAAGGCCTGGCGCGCGATGCGCTCGCAGGCAGACGCGGTGATCTTCCGCACGGAAAGCGCCACATCCGGCGTCGGCATGAACTCACCCGTACCGGCATACATGTTGCGGTCGGGATAAAAGCCTTCCGTCGCCTCGCGCATGATGACGAGGTCCATCTTCTTGGCGTCGTTCAGGAACGGACGGGAGCGCGCCGGACGCACGTTCGCGTAGAGGTCGAGCTTGACGCGGAAGCCTGCCGAGACGTTCACGCCACCCTTGTCGCGGGCCGGATAATCCATGTGGGACTGGGGCCCAAGGATGATGCCGTCGAAGGTGCGGGCGCGATCAAGCGTCTCGTCGCGCAGCGTCGAGCCGTACTTCTCCAGGCTCGTGAAGCCGGTGTCTTCGAAATGGTATTCGAGGCCCAGACCGAAAGCCGCGTCGGCTGCCTTCAGAACCTCCATGGTTGCCGCAGTGATCTCCGGACCGATCCCATCACACGGCGTCACGAATATTTTCATCAGCTAATCTCCCATGAGGCGACGAGCGAAGTCGCCGCTCTACGTCACGGGCGGATTATTGGCTTTTTAAATCTGAAAATGCAATCCCTATTTTTCGAGATTGTCTTTTTCATGCGCCTGGTGCGACCAGGACCAGGTAATCGGCGACTTCTTGGACAGTGCGCCGCCAAGGTGGCGACGCATCGCGTAGGAGGCTTCGACAACCTCGCCGCGCTCAAGAAGATCAAGGATTTCGAGGTGTTCCTGGCATTGCCGTACCGTGCGGCTGCGGTCGACGCGGGACCGATATTCGAGGAGGCGTCGCATGCGGTTCACCCGCACCAGCGAAATGTGAAAGAAGGGATTGTTCGACATCTTGATGAGTTCTTCGTGGAAGAGCGCACCATTGTGCAGCAGGCGCTCCGCCGGCAGTCGCTCGATGTCCGTCTCCAGCATGCGCATCTGAATGCGCCGCTGCTCATCGATGATCTTTCGATCGAGGCTGAACTCCGGCTCGAGCATGGCAGCCGGTTCGATCAGCATGCGGAAACGATAAATCTGCTCGAAGGCCTCCGGTGTCTTGGCGACCGGCAGGAATCGCCAGCCGTAACCCTGCTTGCGCTCAGCCCATCCTTCACGGGTCGCGCGCATCAGCACGTCGTTGAGCTGGGACTTGGTCAGTTCGTAGCGCTCCCGCAACGTCTGCTCCGTGACCTCCGCCGGGATGCGATCGGTTAGCCAGTCCTCGGCAAGGCGCTGGTAGTCGTTCGCAACTTCGAACGGTTCGGCATCTTCACGGACCCGCTCGGCGATGGCGCCCGGCGGTTCTTTCACGAAGAAGCCGCGGTTCTCCTTCTGCTCCAGCAGCCCCTGCCCGGCAAGGATCTCCATCGCCTCGCGGACCGGTGACCGGGAAACGCCGAAGCGGTCGGCCAATTGTTGCGTCTTCACATGGTCGCCGACGCTCAACTCCCCGGACGTCACGAGCAGGCTGATTTCGTTGGCGATAGTCTGTGCCAATTGGCTGGAGCGCATGTCGGTAGTCCCCGGATTCGTAAAACTTTGCCGGGCGCCACGATATTTCACCGCGCACGCAAAGGGAACCGAACTCCCTTGTTTTTTGCATATTCCGCCAACGAAAAAGCCAATGGAAGGGCTTTCATTGATTG
>NZ_JAEPRP010000060.1:0-3256 GCF_016652895.1 Ensifer sp. SSB1 | reverse complement strand
GGCTTTTTAGTTTTAAAAAAGCAATATTGGAGGAATCGACATGGCGTTGCGCATCCCTTCGGTCCACGGAACGCTGAACGTTGTGGACCTCCGCGCGGATTTCGGACCTGACTTCGAACGCCTGCCCTGGGTCCTGCGCATTCTGCTTGAAAACGTCGCACGCAAGGACACCGCCCAGTTGGCCTCGACTATCGCGGCGCTCAAGTCCTGGCTCGAGGCAGGGATGAGTGAAGCGGAGATCGCTTTCCACCCTTCCCGGGTCCTGATGCACGACACGACCTGCGTGCCGGCTCTCGTCGATATTGCCGCCATGCGCGATGCAATCGCGGAAGCCGGTGGCGATCCGGACGCGTTGAGCCCGGTTCTCCCGGTCGATGTCTCCGTTGATCACAGCGTCGCCGTCGACCGGTACGGCCAACCCGACTCTCGCCGCTTCAACATGCAGCGCGAAATGGACAGAAACAGCGAGCGCTATCGCCTGATGAAATGGGCGACCCAGGCCCTGCCGGGTGTCAAGGTGCATCCCCCGGGGACGGGGATCATGCATACGATCAACCTCGAGCAGCTCGCAACGGTGATTTCCGTCGAGGAACGCGGTGGGGAACGATGGGCCGTGCCGGATACGCTGATCGGCACCGACAGCCATACGCCCATGATCAACGGCATCGGCGTATTGGCCTGGGGCGTCGGCGGCCTGGAGGCCGAAAGTGTCTTCTTTGGTTTTCCGGTGACGCTACGCATTCCCGATGTGGTCGGCGTGCGGCTGAAGGGAAGGCTGATGCCAGGCGTTCTCTCGACCGATCTAGCGCTGGAAGCGACCCACCTGCTGCGGCGTCATGGAATATCAGGCGAGTTTGTCGAATTTTTCGGCGAGGGTGTTTCGACGCTTTCGGCCGGAGATCGCGCGGTCGTCGCCAACATGGCGCCGGAATACGGCGCCTCGACGGGTTACTTTCCGATCGACGAACAGGCCCTTGCCTATCTCAGCCAGACGGGTCGGTCTCCATCCCATTGCCAACTCGTCCGCGACGCGGCAAAGGGGCTCGGCCTCTGGTTCGAACCTGCAGCTTCGCCGCGCTATACCCGCGTGATCGAGCTCGACCTCGCGGCGGTCGAACCATTGATAGCCGGCCCACGCCGCCCGCAAGACAAGCTGCCACTGGCCAATGCCCTGGTTGCACTTGAGACCGCATGCGGCCGGCCCTTGGAGCAAGGCAAACCCGGCATACCGGACGGCGCAATCGCGATCGCCGCCATCACGAGCTGCACCAACACGTCGGATCAACGACTGCTCGCCGCGGCAGGCCTGGTCGCCCGCAATGCCAAACGCTTAGGCCTGCGCCCGCCCTGCTGGGTCAAGACATCGCTGGCACCCGGCTCGCCATCCGCCGAACTGTTTTTGAAGCGAAGCGGCCTGCTTGCCGAGCTTGAGGCCGTCGGTTTCGGCATCGTCGGCCACGGATGCACGACCTGCATCGGAAACTCTGGGCCCCTTCAAAGCGAGATGGCCGACGCGATCGCCGGCGGAACGATCGCGGCAGCCCTGCTTTCAGGCAATCGCAACTTTCCCGGCCGCGTGCATCCAAGTCTCCAGTTCGGTTTCCTGGCATCGCCGCCGCATGTTCTGGCTCTATCCTTGATTGGAAAGTTCGTTCCGGACCCGATGAACACTGAGATCGCGCGAGCCACGGACGGAACACCCATGCGCCTCGGAGACTTGATCCCTGCCGACGTCGAGATCGAAGCCGTTCTCCAGCAGCACTCCGATCCGCAGGACTACCACCGCGCGTTCCTGAACGCGGAGCGAAACGAGGCCTGGCATGCGTTGGCCGCGCCAACGTCATCGACGTTCCCGTGGGATGAAGCCTCAACCTACATCCGACGACCACCCTTTGCCGTCGCGGGCGCGCCCAGCCGCGTCGGGACCTATGTGGCGCACCCTTTGCTCGTGCTCGGAGATGACATGACCACGGATCACATCTCTCCGGCCGGCCAGATCGGTGCCACCAGCTATGCCGGCCGCCACCTCGTTGCCGCCGGTGATCCCGCGAACGATCTCAACGTCTACGCCGCCCGTCGCGGCAACTGGAGGGCGATGGCGCGCGGCCTCTTCGACAATCGTTCGGCCGCCAACCACCTCCTCGATGGCAGGCCCGCGTCAACGACCGTTCACGCACCGACAGGGGAAGAGGCCCCACTATGGGAGGTGGCCGAACGCTACCGGTCGGAGCAGCGCTCCGTCGTCGTCGTTGCAGGAGAACGCTACGGCGCCGGATCGTCGCGTGACTGGGCGGCGAAAGGCATCGGACTGCTCGGGGTGCGGGCTGTGATCGCCTTGAGCTTTGAGCGGATTCACCGCACCAACCTGATCGGCATGGGTGTTCTTCCCATCATTCTCCAGGAGGAGAAGATGCCGCTGATATCAGCCCTCGACCTCCTGGAGATCGATGCGACGGCTATTTGTCCACGTGGGCCGGTGCCTTTGGTTCTGAAACGCACCTCCGGCGAAAACGTAACACTGGCGGCTCGGGCGGCGGTGGAAACGGAGCAAGAGGTAGAGACCCTGCGCGCAGGCGGGATGATCCCCCAGATTCTCGACCGCCACCTCAGGGCGCACAGCCTGGTGCCATAACAGGCGGGACAAACGCCGGGGCACCCAGGCTTCAACGCATATCGCTGGTGGCGCGACTTCCGATTGCGCCACCATGCGGAATCCGCCCGGCGCCCGTTTGCCGATCGGTAGATATGGATTGTCGATAGGCCTGGAGTATGTCAGCTTCCCGCTTGGGAGGCCGATCGATGACAACGCAACTATCGCATATACGTGAGATAGAGCGTGTCGGCCTGGGCGCTGCGAGCCCGCGCGATGCACCTGTCGTCCAGTCCTGGCTGCGCTGCCTCAACGATTACAAGCTGGATCCGACGATCGCGCAGGAAGCCTATATCGTTCCGGGATCGAAGCTGCGCGAGCATCGCGAACAGGCGGAAGAACTGATCCGCATCGGTCGTTCGGGCCTTGAAGGGCTGTTCAACCAAGTCGCCGAGCAGAACTATGTTCTGTTGCTGTCCGATGCACGCGGCGTCACCGTCGATTTCATGGGCGATCCGACCTTCGACAATCAGCTTCGCAAGGCGGGGCTCTATCTCGGCTCGGAATGGTCGGAAAACCGCGCCGGCACCTGCGCCGTCGGGGCCTGTATCGTCTCCGGCGAGCCGGTCATCATTCATCAGGACGATCATTTCGACGCCAGCCATA
>NZ_JAEPRP010000358.1:0-1748 GCF_016652895.1 Ensifer sp. SSB1 | reverse complement strand
CGCGTCCTGGTGAGGCTCCGCCAAGCCGGCGCAGGTGCCGGCCTCGTCCTGTTCCATTGCTGAAAGACTGGCACCGTCGTTAGGTATATCACCGATCCGGTCGCCGATTGCGGCAAGATCGATAAACATTGGATACAGTTTGCAATACAGTCGGGACCGTTGCCGTTCCCTCATCGCGCCGCATCCTTGCTTAAGGATTAGGCGCTCGCTTGGTTTCCAAAAGATAAATATAGCATGTGTGCGCATCAAAAAGATGCGCGATGCTTAATTTTTATCATAGATTTCTGCAGGGTCGAAGTGCCTGTGGTCGTCGGTAGTTTCGACCGTCGCCTTGCCGTTTTCGGCGCCGACCGTGCGGTAGAAGCAGGACCGCCGACCCGTGTGGCAGGTGGCGTCGTGACCGCCGACGGAGACCTTGAGCCAGATCGCGTCCTGATCGCAATCGGTGCGGATTTCCTTGACCGATTGCAGGTTGCCGGAGCTTTCGCCCTTCTTCCAGAGGCTCTTGCGCGAGCGGCTGTAATAGTGCGCCACGCCCGTCTCGATCGTCAAAGCCAGTGCCTCGGCGTTCATGTGCGCGACCATCAAGAGTTCACCGTCCCGCACATCGGTGACGACGGCAGTGATCAACCCCTTCTCATCAAAGCGCGGGGTGAAGGCCGGTCCGGTTTCCAGCTCGGCCTTGTCGGAGGAGGGGGCGTCGAAAGTGAGCGTCATGGAAAGGCTCCGTCTGTCGGAGCCTTACTTGAAGCCCCTGATCATAGTCATGAACCGCGCCTGCTCGGCCGGTTCCGTCTGGAACGTACCCGTAAATGTGGTGGTCAGCGTTGTCGAGCCTTGCTTCTGGACGCCACGCATCGCCATGCACATGTGCTCGGCTTCGATCATCACGGCGACGCCGCGCGGAGCGAGCGATTCGTCGATCGACTTGGCGATCTGTGCCGTCATCGACTCCTGCGTCTGCAGCCTGCGGCCATAGATATCGACCACGCGGGCGATCTTCGAAAGGCCGAGGACACGACCGTTCGGCAGATAGGCGACATGGGCCTTGCCGATGATCGGCACCATATGGTGTTCGCAATGCGAATAGAACGGAATGTCCTTGACGAGGACCATGTCGTCGTAACCGGCAACCTCTTCGAAGGTCCGGCCGAGCACGTCTTCGGCAACGAGATCATAGCCGCTGAAAAGTTCGCGATAGGCCTTTGCCACACGCGCCGGCGTGTCGCTCAGGCCCTCGCGTGCTGGGTCGTCGCCAGCCCAGCGCAACAGAACGCGTACGGCATCCTCCGCTTCCTTCTGGGTCGGGCGGCCGCTCGCATCGTCGAGCACAGGAAAATTCTTCACTATGGCATCCATAATGGCCTCTTTGAGCAATACGGGATTGCTTGACGTTTTATCTTTCGGACAACTCGCCACTGGCCATTCGCCTAACCCTGCAGGCTTGGGTTCCGTTGGCGGGCTCCGGGGCTTTCGGGTCCTTGCTTAGCAGTGCACTGGACCTTCCGGCACGGTTTCCCAAACAACAGGCGACATTGTTCCTCTTGCGGAACTGTCGCCCCAACACGACATAGCATATAGTATGGTGCCACAGAGATGAAAGAGGCGGAGCGTGTCGCGTCGTGCTTTTTTCCTGCCTACCGGAGAAAATCATGCGTCGATCACTCAAAACAGCGAAAAATCAGTCGGATCGAGTCAAATGATGGATGACATCTACAACAGCCGAATTCTCGAATTTGCCGGGAACA
>NZ_JAEPRP010000357.1:0-1752 GCF_016652895.1 Ensifer sp. SSB1 | reverse complement strand
CGGCAATGCCGGCATGGCGGTCGCCTATGCCGGGCGGCGCCTCTCGATCCCCGTTTCCGTCTTCGTTCCCGAAACGACGACAGAACGGGCAAAGGCGCTCATCCGCCAGGAAGGTGCCGAAGTGATCGTGCACGGTGGTGCATGGGATGAAGCAAACGCCCGCGCGCTGGCGTCCGTCGATGCCGAGACCGCCTTCATCCACCCCTTCGACGATCCGCTGCTGTGGGCCGGGCATGCGACGATGATCGACGAGGTCGTCAGATCCGGCCTTTCCTTCGATGCGGTCGCGCTCTCGGTCGGCGGCGGCGGACTGCTGTCGGGCGTTGCCGAAGGGCTGGAGCGCAATGGCCTGCGGGATATTCCCATCATCACCGCTGAGACCGAAGGCACCGCGTCCCTCGTCGCCTCCGTCAAGGCGGGCACGCTGGTGGAGCTTCCCTCTGTCACCGGCGTCGCCACCTCGCTCGGCGCCCGAAAGGTGTGCGAGCAAGCCTTCGAGATCAGCCAGACCCGACCGGTCGAATGCGTCGTGGTCAACGACCAGTCAGCCGTAGACGCCTGCATCCGCTTCCTCGACGATCACCGGGTACTGGTGGAACCCGCCTGCGGCGCCGCGCTCGCAATCGCCTATGGCCAGGCCGGTCAGTTGCTGCACTTTGAACGCGTGCTGATGATCGTCTGCGGCGGCGCGACGACGACCGTCGAACGGCTGCGGGCCTGGCAGGCCTGAGCGGCAAGCTGCCCCCATTCGCATTGCACGAAATCGGAACGGACGCCCCTGGCAAACACGCCCCCGCGAGCTTATCTGCAGTTTGCAATCGCAGATTGTTCAGCTAGCGGTTGGGAGCCAGGAATGAGCAAGATGTTCATGTTTACCGCTCGGTATCTATGGAGCGTCTCCGTCATCGCAGCCGCGACGACCATCGGCGCCATGATCGGCTGGCACAGCAGTGGCTGGGGTGGAGCCGTCGGCTTCGGCCTCGTCGGGTTTGGCACCGGCTCGGCGCTGGCCGCCTTCCCTTCGTTTTTCCTGGACATGTTCTTGAGCTTTGTTTTCGCCTAGCTCCCGCCTATGCCGCACCCCGCGCCGGCGACACGCATGTCGGCCTCACGAAAAAAGCCGGGGCACTGCCCCGGCTTGTCTCATTCGACCGTTCGATGAGGCTTAGTTCTTCGCCTTGTCGACCAGCTTGTTCTTGCCGATCCACGGCATCATGCCGCGAAGCTTGGCGCCGACTTCTTCGATCTGGTGGCTGTCGTTGACGCGGCGGATACCCTTGAAGCGGGCCGCACCCGACTTGTATTCCTGCATCCATTCCGAGGTGAACTTGCCGGTCTGGATGTCCTTCAGGACGCGCTTCATCTCGGCCTTGGTTTCTTCGGTGATGATGCGCGGACCGGTGACGTATTCGCCCCACTCGGCCGTGTTCGAGATCGAGTAGTTCATGTTGGCGATACCGCCTTCATAGATCAGGTCGACGATCAGCTTCACTTCGTGCAGGCACTCGAAATAGGCCATTTCCGGGGCGTAGCCGCCTTCGACCAGCGTTTCGAAGCCAGCGCGGATGAGTTCGACGAGACCGCCGCAGAGAACGACCTGTTCGCCGAAGAGGTCGGTTTCGCACTCTTCCTTGAAGTTGGTTTCGATGATGCCCGAACGGCCGCCGCCGACGCCGCAGGCGTAGGAGAGCGCGAGGTCGCCGAGGAAGCGCAGAGCGTTTTCGTTCTGGTCCTTGTAATTGATGCCGACGA
>NZ_JAEPRP010000057.1:0-40063 GCF_016652895.1 Ensifer sp. SSB1 | reverse complement strand
ACATGTCAGTAAAGCATGCCTGCAGCATTGGCAGTGCCATCTCGTAGTCACCCCTCCAGCTCCCCCGAATGCTGAGAGGCCTCTGAGCCACGTCCAACCTTGTTAGAAGTTGCTGCGTGCACCCGAAGCCGGTGGCAAAGAAGAAAATCATACTTCCGAGAAGGTAAAGGTCGCAGCCGAGCCGGCGTCTCGCGAAATCTGGATCGATGTGGCCGTATAAAATTTCCGGAGGGGCGTATCCCCAGTCTCCAGAAAAAGTGAGGTCATCGTGGGGACCTGCTGTCCCGTCGCACACGGAGCGGCCAAGATCGGCGACGCGGAAGTCCTCTTTTTGACCGAAACTCAAGACATTCGAGGGCTTCAAATCTTGATGGGCAATACGCCGGGAATGAAGCTGACTGATTCCTACAGCGGTATGGTGCATTGCCCGAAGCCACCACGCTAAGCGGCCATCGGAATTTACCTTCTGAATGCGTCGTCTGACGTCGCCGTCAGCCAGCTCAAATATTAGATACGGAGCAGCATCTTGAAGGTTCGGGCCGACCGCCACTTGCCCGCTCTCCAGTGCGACTACAACGCGATCCATGTGGCCGCCCTGGCAAATTTGGAGTAAACGCGCCTCAAAATTATGGGCGGACGTGATTTCATGCAGCGCCTTCAGCACGTTGACCGATCCCATGGCGGACGAGAGGTCTATGGCTTTTAAGAACGCGCGCTTCCCTTCCCGCTCGGCTATATATGCGACCGAGAAGTGTCCGCCTGTACCATTGTAGTGATCTGTCTTTTGGCCATCGGCTGGGTCCCAACCCACTGGCTCGACTATCTCCCAGCCACTCTCCAATTTTACGCCGAGGAGCCTCCAAGCGCCGGCACGCATTTCAAGTCCCATGACACCCCCAACACAGAAAATGCAACCCTAGTTTTATATGGGGTCATCTTCTTCCGCCAGACGGGCAGGCGCAAGATTGCGCACAATTCACAGACGTTGCGTAGTGTGCCCGGGAACTCGCAGACGTGTGGTCCGGAGGAGGCAAGAGCTCATTGCGTCGATTAGCCAAATCAATGAGCGCTTTCAACTGATAGCTGGGGCGGTGTTCCCGCTGGACGCGCTTCTAACACCACGTTAGGTTGATCCGCAAAATTTCAATTTAGGATGCTGTGGGGACGGGCACAGAGATTGTCTGAAAAACTCAGGATCATTCGCGTTTTTATTGGTTCACCGGGGGGATTAGATGAGGAACGCCAAGCCGCTCACGACGTCGTCAACGCGGTAAATCGCAGCCACTCCGAGCGATGGGGCATCTTGTTTAAGCTTTTGGGCTGGGAGAACGCGGTGCCTGGCTTCGTTCGACCCCAGAGCAAAATAAACGAGGACCTAGATAGGTGCGATTACTTCGTTGGCGTCCTATGGAACAGATGGGGTTCTAGGCCAAGCACTGACCCGAACGGTTACACCTCTGGCTTCGAGGAGGAGTTCTACAGAGCGGAGGCCAGAATTGCGGATGGCCTTATGAAAGACATGGCCATCTACTTCAAAGACATTGAAGTCCCGCCGGGACTGGAGCCCGGCGACGATATCCGGAAGGTCTTCGGCTTTAGGCAAAAGTGTATCGATGAAAAAAAGGTCTTCTTTAAACCCTTTGCCGATGTCCATACGTTTCGAGATGCGGTTCGCGAGAAGCTGGAAGAAATCGGCTGGCGAGAAACGGAAGTTCTTTCAACCGACAACCAGTTGGATCAGCCTAAAAGAACTGCGGCAGTCTCCAAAACCGCTGAGGACGTTCCAACTGGAAACGAACGCTTGCTGGATGAAGCGGCTCGCGTCTTCCTGCAGGACTTAATCGAGCGGACCCCAGATTGGGACCGCACCGCGGCTCATGAAGTCGCGCGCTTGCGGTTGATTGGTACCGCCGTCACGCGCTCTGGGAATGACGAGACCTACCTCGGGAATCATGATGCGAACCTAATTTTTAGGAAGTATCGAGATGAGGAACTCTCCGAGCAGGAGGTTCGCGCTCTGATCGATTGCGGAGTCGTGGGATTCCAACATCAGAACGCTCCACTTTGGCGATGGCTCATGAAGGATGATGCAGGAATTTGGTTCCGCATACGAATTCTGGCTATGTTCGGGGCCGAAGCTGAGAAAAAGCAGGCCATCGATCTCTTGAGCCTGGGCTCGCAGACAATTCCCTCTCTTGACGAAGTATTTGACCTAAAGCGTGTGCTGACTTCGTGGTTGTCGGATCAAGCGCCGGCTCAGGTATTTGATGCCGCTGTATCCTACCTTTCGCATAATGGAGACGAAGGGGCTATTCCTCTTATCGAAGAGGTAACAGCGGAGTCTTCTCCGGCCAGACGCGACAAAGTCGAAGGCGCCATCGTTGCCATCGTTTCTCGGACCCGCGTGGATGGGGCACTCAAGCGGTTGGTCGAAAAAGAAGTCAACAGTATCGACAGTAGGATCGCAGAATTCTTATTTGAAAGTCCGCAGTCTCTGTCGACAAACACTATGATTTCTTGCCTATCAGCCAAGCCGGAAATTGTAAGACTGCGGGCCACTGAAATACTGTTTGGCCGAAAAGCGATCGCTATTGATGTCGCTCATACTCTATTGACGGACAGTAATCACGAAATCCGCCTGATAGCGGCAGAAACTCTTGAGCGTCACGGAGAACAACTTGATGACGAGGTGATAAAAAAGGCGCTTCGAGTGGTGAGGCCGTCTTCAAGATTGCTGACAGGATTGGGAGGACTTCAGACCGATGACACCTTATACGATCGTTACCGTTTGAATCGCCTGTCCGAGTTGGGACTAAATGAGTTGGTCGCAAAGGTTCAGTCAGCGGGTGTCTTCGACCAACGAGAACTAACGGCGCTCTACGCCAAATATCCTTCCAAAATGAAGGATGAAATCAGGGAAAATCTTCGAGACAGATTCAAGCGGCACTTTGACGAGAAAGTCGCTAAAGAGTTTGCGTCGATCCCGGCGGCTGATATCGAGCAATCCGTAAGAAGCGTGGAGAGTTTCCATAGGGGGAAGCTCTGCGAGGCCGCACTGGAAGCCTTATGCGCCGTGGGAAGAAAAGAAGACGTTCCACTTGTTCGCAGAATTATCGACGAGTTCGAAGTGGGCGCTCACCAAAAAGTGCTGAGTTTCTTGTCTCGGTTTGGCGATTGGTCGGACCTTGAGCGAGTCAGCAAATTAGGAGATAGTTCAAAGCGCAAAACGAGCTTGTTAGATTTCGCTCGGACAGAGGCACCAAGTCAAAAGGCCTCGGCGATTTTTGCTCTGGGGAAGGGCCGGGTTGCGGATATGCTTGCTCTTGATCTTCAAGGAGCGATACGGATCTCGCTAGCGAAGCTGCTACCGAAAAACTTGATTACCGAGTTGAAGGACGAGCTTCTGCTTCGTGAGATGCAAGATAAGCACGATGAATACCGCGTCGTATTCACACTTCGATGCATTCAGACGTTGTCGAAAACACGTCTAGCTCAACTCCTGGAGCGCTACATGAATGGGGATGGGCAACATTTCTATAACGTAATTCACTGGCTAGATCTGGGTGTTTCACTTCCGAGTTCGTCAGCGAAGTCGATCGCTGAGCGGGCGCTCTCGCGACACTAAGCGGAGGTTGGCTACGCGAGTTGCAAAGGTCGCACGTCTCTGGGATGGGCGAAGAGTCGGTATGGGTGGAGCCAGCAGCTAGTTCGTTATGCTCTTTATATTGCCTGTTCCGACAATGTTCGCGTTTTGGGCCAAAACGATCGCATAATGTATCGACTGGACCTTATGACCACAGGGCATCCGGCCATAGGACCGATGTCTTCAAGCGTGGCCCTCTTCAATCCTCGGAAGGAACCACGCGAGAAGCCCCGCAAGCGGGAGGAAGGAGCAGACGTAGTAAACCGTTTCGACACCATAGCTGTCGGCCAGTATTCCGAGAAGCGCTGCGGCTATACCGCCAAGGCCGAAATTCAGGCCGTAGAACAGCCCACCAATGAGTCCTATCCGGTGCGGCAGCAACTCGATTGCGTAGATCAGGATGGAGGCGAAGGCGCTCGCCATGATCAGGTTGATCATGACCGTCAGCACGCCGGTCCAGAACAGGTCGGCATGCGGCAGGATCAGTGTTAGCGGAAGCGGCCCAAGGACGGAAATCCAGATGATCCGGTAACGTCCGATACGATCCCCGATAATGCCGCCAATCAGCGCCCCTGCCGCCGAAGCCAGCAGGAAGATGAACAGCATCATCTGCGCAGAGGGGATGGAGAGACCGAACTTCTCCATGAGATAGAAGGTGTAGAATGAGCGGAAGCTCTCGCCATAGGCGTTCTTAGTAAACATCAGCAGCGTCAGGACCCCCAGGGCTACCCCGATCGTCGCTGGCGCGTGACGAACGGCGCCGTCCGCCTTCTTGCCGTCTGCCCGCAACGCCATGAATGCGGCGCCGATCTCCCGCTGCTTGCTACCGATCCATACAAGAAGTGCCATGGCCATCAATGCGAGAACGGCAAACCAGGCGAGGCTCGGCTGTCCCCAGGGAACGATGATCAGCGCAGCGAAGACCGGGCCGAGCGCGCCGCCCGCCTGGCCGCCGACCTGAAACAGTCCCTGTGCCAATCCCTGCCGGCCGCCGGCGGCATAGCGCGCCATGCGCGTCGCTTCCGGGTTGTCGTTTGGCATTTAACTGTGAGAATGCGGCCGTTTATTTCACGGTTGGCATTTAATCTGAGATTCCGTGGGCTGAAAGTGTGACTGCGAAGACATGCGCAATTGGCGACCGCAGCCCACCATCTCTCCTATAGCGTTGCCGAAGCGGGCTCTATTCTCACCCATCATATGGCCACGAAGCATGGAAAGCATCGCCTCGGCTCGTCGATACGCTCATCCCGAAACGCTTCGTCAATCTCGTCGGGCAATGGATCGTTCATTCAGAAACACCATCCCTTTCCTCGGCGGTTGAATCTCACGTTACGTGCGAAAATCAAAGCGGCAATCTCAAGTTAACTGCCAAGTCTCAGATTAAGTGCCAGGCTATCTTATTGAAGTTATTGCCGTCGGAGTCTGGCAGTTAAATGCAAAACAACATCCTCTTCGGTCTCTGGCCAGAAGTAGAATTGCTCTGCGTCCTCGCTGGAACGACCGGCTTTCGAGCGCCTGGCGCGAAGACCTAAGGGCCTCTACACCGTCGTCGACGGAAAGATTGGGCCGGAGCATTTCGCTCGATTAAAGGCGCTTGATATCGATGTAGCGGTGGTGGGAGGAGCCCTCTTTGCCGGCGGGCAAACCGCGCAACGAGCGGCAGACTTTTCCGCATCGCTCGCTTGATGCTGCCTCAGCTAACGTCGCGATTGCGTACGGCTCTACAATCGGGATCCAGTTAGTCGACCAAACACGATCCGCTGCTCCAGCCCGCCGCCTGTCCGATTAAAAAGGGTAATCGATCCACCGTATCGTTCGATGATCTCCTTGGCGATCGCCAGTCCCAAACCTGCCCCAGGTACGGATTGCCGGCGGGCGGGATCAACGCGAAAGAAGGGCTCGAAGGCCTTGTCGAGCAGATCCGATGGGATGCCGGGACCCCGGTCGGTGATTGTGATGATTGCCTCGTTGTTTTTGGCCGAGACATCGACCTGGCAGCCGTGGCCGTGGGTTGCGGCATTGACAATCAGGTTTCTGAGCGCGCGGCGCAGGCCAAGCCCGCCAGCGCGCACGGAGACCTTGTCGATCCGGCCCGCCTCCACCTTCAGGCCGAGGGAGGCGAGTTCCTCGACAATGCCGAGCACCGCGCCGTCCAAGGCCGTGGGTTCGAGGTTGCCCTCGTCGATTTCCTCGCGCACCAGGCTGATGGCGCTATCGGCGATGCGATCGAGCTCATCGAGATCTCTCACCCAATTCTCGCGCTCTTCGTCCGGCAGGAACTCGGCGCGGAGCCGCATGCGGGTCATGGGGGTTCTGAGATCGTGCCCCGCCGCTGCAATGAGCCGCATCCGGCTCTCCATCGCCGACTTGAGCCGTGACGAAAGCCGGTTAAGGGCGCGCGCCGCGGCGCGAACGTCGCTCGAGCCGTCTTCCGGAAGAGGGGCGAGAACGCCATCCGGTCCCACACGCGTCACAGCCTTTTCCAGCATTGCCACGGGTCGTGTGAGCACGGCCGCAAAGTAGAGCGAGACGGCGGTGGCGCCGAGCACGATCAGGATGATCCAGCCCGCCAGCACCAACCAGCGATCGCGCGGCGGCGAATAATCGGGAACATCGAGGATCAACCACTGACCGCTCGCAAGCGGAACGGAAGCCACGATGCCGGGCCGTCCCACGGCGCGCGCGACGACGGCGGTAAGTGCGCTGCCGCTCTTCTTGAACGCTTCGTTGAGGAACTGCGTGGCTCTTTCATCCACTTCACCTTCGGCCGGCCGGTCGCTGAGATCGATTTCTGGTTGCGCCTTGCCTGCTGCATCGGTTGGCAGCAGCTCGGTGAGAAGTCGGATTTGCCGGGCCAGGGGCTCGACCGTCGCTTCGGGCGCGGGGCCGCGAATAACACTGACGACCGCGAGTGTGGCGAGCCCGACGACGCCGACGATCGAGGCGACCAGCAGGATCGCAATGCGCATTCTGAGCGAGGTCATTCGGACATGTCCCCGGCTTCGACGCGCACGGTCAGTTGGTAGCCGCCGTTCCGGACGGTCTTGAACAGAGGCGATCCCTCGTTTTCGCCGAGTTTGCGGCGCAGCCGGCTCATCAGCACGTCGATTGAACGGTCGAGCGGATCGCGCCCGCGTCCTTGGGTGAGATCGAGGAGCTGATCGCGAGACAGAAGACGGCCGGGCCGCTCGAGAAAGACCTGGAGAAGTTCGAACTCGGCGCCGGTCAGGTCAATGTTTTCTCCAGCCGCGTTTGTGACCTGCCTCGTTTCGGGCTCCATCGTGTATCCGGAGAAATGATAGCTGCGCTTGATCGGGGCATCGCCCTGGCCGATGGCCGTTCGGCGGAGCACGGCACGAATGCGCGCGACGAGCTCACGCGGATTGAAAGGCTTGCCGAGATAATCGTCCGCGCCGAGCTCGAGCCCGATGATGCGGTCGACATCTTCCTTCAAGGCAGTCAGCAGGATCACCGGAACATGCGGCTTGCGATCGCGCAAGGCGCGACAGATGTCCAGTCCCGAGCCATCGGGCAGCATGACGTCGAGGACGACGAGATCGAAATGGCCCGTGGCCAGCCTCTTCTCGCATTCTGCACGGTTGGCGGCCGCGGATACGCGGAAACCCTGACCATCGAGATAGCGTCCAAGCAAGGTTCGGATTTCGCCGTCATCATCGACGACAAGAATATGCGGCTGCGTCTGCATCGTCCGTGTCATTCAGTTCCTGTTATCAGCCGTGACTATAGGGCCGAGCCAAGGGTCTCGCTTGGAAATTTGCAACCGAATGTTTCCGTCGATCGCCCAGCAATGTTCAGCAACAAATCTCCTGAAACGAGAAACCTTGAGACACAGCTCGAAGCACGCCGGAAATGGATGCGTTCTACCTCTCCCTTCGTCACAGACATGTGGAAAGGAAGTGCATCATGCGAAACGGATTTCGGGCGCTTGGCGTCGCATCCATTGCAGTTGTTCAGGTTGCTGCCGCGCACACAGCATCGGCCGTCGATCAGAGCGAGCCCGCAGTCACCGAAGAGGGCGGCGAGAGCTTGAAGCGCGCAGGACATGTCGACCTTGTCCCGCCAGGGCCGCGTCGGTTCGAAGGGCGCGCTGGGCGCCAGATACCTGGACTGGATGTGCCACCTGAAGCGGCGCTTGCCGCCTGTTTGGCGATCCTCGAGACACGCATCGGAATTCGCGCCGAGCAACTGAACGCATGGCGCGACTACACCAGCGCCTTGCAGGCGCTCCTGCCGCCGCCGGGTCCACGCCAGTTCGATCCGCGTGAGCCGCACCCGGACGCCATTCCGGGGGGGCCGCCTCAATTGGCTTCGGAGGTGGAAACCGGGCCGTTCGCGCGAGAGGAAGCGCTCGCCGACGACTTCGTCAAGCGCGCGGCAGCCGCGCGGAAACTGAAATCGGCCATAGCGGCACTCCGCACCACGCTGACCCCTGAGCAGCAAGCAATTCTCGCTTCGGCGATTCACCCCTGGGGGCCTGGGTTCGACCCGGGAAGCAGGGGGCGCGCGCCGGAGGACGCAGCCGGCCCGGCAGGCGGCCACAAACTGGGCCATCCCTGAAGCCGTCCCCTGGCGGAAGGGCCCTCCGACCGGCGGCGCTGGCCGGTCCTCCACCACCGCCCCTAGCGGACCGGCCAGCCTTCCATCCGACGCACCGGCAACGCGTTGATCTCTTTGGAATCGAAATGACGCGTTGCTGATGCAGACCATGACAAGAGCAATACCCATGATAACGTCACTTAAAAGATCCTTGCTCATCGCAGCGGTCCTCGTCCCGGTCGCAGCTCTCGTGGTGCTGAAGGCCTACGGGCGAACGAACGAGGCGCCGGCAGAAGGACCCGTCGGGCCCCAGGCTTCGTTGACGGTCTCCGTCGAGAAGGTCCGCACGGAGCCATCAGCCACTTTCGTAACGGCAACCGGATCGATCGGGGCCTGGCAGGAGGCGACAATCGGCGCCGAAGCAAGCGGACTGCGTTTGGCGGACGTTCTTGTCGAGGAAGGCGACCACGTCGAAAGCGGCGAGATTGTCGCACGGCTGGACAGCGCGCTCTTGAAGGCGCAGCTCGCCGAACAGCGGGCCGCGGTCGAGCAGGCACGCGCGACGCTGGAGTCCGCCCAGTCGGCGTCTGTACGCGCGCAAAAACTCCTGGTCAGCAAGGCAATCAGCGTCGAGAGCGCCGAAGAAAAGTCAACCACGTTCAAGACCAGCCGCGCCCAGCTTGCCCAGGCGGAAGCGGCCGCTGAGCGGAAAGAGGCGGAACTCGCGCAGACCGAGATCCGGGCCCCGTTCGATGGCGTCGTTTCCGAGAGACCAGCCGTCGTTGGAGCCATCGTCCAGACCGGGACTGAGCTCTTGAAGATCATCCGCGACGGCAGGGTCGAGGTCGCCGTGCAGGTTCCCGAAAAGAACCTGCAATCCGTCGCGGTTGGGCAGGCGGCGACGGTCACCGACGCGTCAGGCAGGGTGACCCAAGGCAGCGTTTCGTCTGTTGCGGAGAAGGTCGATGCAACCACCCGCCTCGGCACGGTGCGCGTTTCGCTCTCAAACGGTTCCGGGCTCAAGCCGGGCATGTTCGCACGCGTTTCGATCGAAACCGCAGTAAGCCGCATGCCGAGCGTTGCCGAAAGCGCGCTGATCTGGAGGGACGGCATGCCGTCCGTTTTTATTGTCGAAGACGACGGCAAAGTCACGGCGCGCGCGATTGAAACCGGCACGCGCAGCGGTGGGCGCGTCACCGTGACATCAGGTCTGGAAGGCGGGGAAAGCGTCGTCATCGCCGGGGCAGGGTTCCTATCGGACGGCAACACCGTCCGCGTTAGCCCTATCGAGGCAGGCAATACCTCCAACACCGCGAGCAACGAGACATTTAAATGAACGCCATTTCCTCCTGGTCGATCCGCAACCCTGTTCCGACTATCGTCCTCTTTCTCTCGCTGACGATCGCCGGGCTTTACGGGTTCATGCAGCTTCGCATCAACAATCAGCCTGACATCGATTTGCCGACCGTAACGGTGACAGTGTCGCAGCCGGGTGCTGCGCCGAGCGAAATGGAGGTCCAGGTCGCGCAAGTCATCGAGAACGCTGTTGCCAGTCTCGAAGGCGTCGACGACGTTTCGACGTCGATCAGCGAAGGCTCGTCGACCACAACCGTTGAGTTCACGCTCGACACCGATCCGGAGACCGCAACCAATGACGTGCGCAACGCCGTGTCTTCGGTTCAATCCGACTTGCCGGACGGTGTGACCGAGCCGATCGTCACCCGCGTCAACGCAACAGGCAACTCCGTGCTGACATTCACGGTCGACGCGCCGTCCATGGCCTCGGATGACTTGAGCTGGTACATCGACAACGACGTCGCCAAGGCGATGCTTGGGGTGGATGGTGTATCGAAAATCGAGCGTTCCGGGGGCGTTGATCGCGTGATCCGGGTCGAGCTCGACCCGGATAGGCTCGCAGCACTCGGTATCAGCGCTGCCGACATCAGCCAGCAACTTGCGAGGATCAACGTCAATCAGCCGGGCGGTCGCGCCAATGTCGGCGGCCGGGAACAGTCGGTCAGAACCGTCGGCAGCGCGAGCACGGTCGAGGCGCTTGCAGAAACGCACGTTCCACTCTCCAACGGCAACGATGTGAAGCTCTCGGATCTCGGGCAGGTCGTCGATGGCTGGGAGAAGCCGCGCCAGACCGCGTTCCTGAACGGCAGGGAAGTGGTGGCATTCAGCGTCTATCGCTCGATCGGCTCGAGCGAGCTCGACGTCGTCGAAAAGGTCCGTGCGGCGATTGCCGCGACCGACGCCGGAAACGCTAAGGTCACCTTCACGGAGGTGACCTCGTCCTCAGGCTTCGTCGAGGAAAGTTATGATGCGGCGCTCGAAGCCCTGTGGCTAGGCGCGCTGCTCGCAATCGGCGTCGTCTGGCTATTCCTGCGCGATATCCGCGCCACGCTGATTTCGGCAGTCGCCATGCCGATGTCCTTGATCCCGACCTTCGCAGTGATGTGGGCCTTCGATATATCGCTGAACAATATCACGCTGCTGGCGCTGTCGTTGGTGGTGGGGATTCTCGTCGACGATGCCATTGTCGAGATCGAAAACATCGTCCGCCATATGCGCCATACGGGCGCCAGTGCCTACCGCGCGGCGATCGAAGCAGCCGACGAGATCGGCCTCGCTGTGGTCGCGACCACGGCGACCATTGTCGCGGTCTTTTTGCCTGTGGCGTTCATGCCGGGCATCCCCGGCAAATTCTTCCTCTCCTTTGCCGTCGCCGTCTGCGTCTCGGTACTCTTCTCGCTCGTGGTCGCGCGGATGTTGACGCCGCTGATGGCCGCCTATCTGATGCGCGCCGGAGGCCATGCCAAAGAGGATACCCCCACCTGGGTGCCGGCCTACGTCCTGCTGTTGCGCACGGCGCTCAGGCACCGCTGGATCACGCTTTTTGCGGGCGTCGCATTTTTTGCCGGCTCGATCATGCTGGCGACGCAGCTTCCGACCGAATTCATGGCGGCGACGGATCGCGGTCGGTCGGTGATCTCTCTCGAACTGGCGCCGGGTTCGACCATCGAACAGACGGCGGCCGTCGTGAAGGACATTACCCACCGTCTTCAGGGCGATCCGGTCGTCGCCAGCGTCTTTGCCGCGGTCGGCACGGCTGCGGAATCAGGCGGTGGCCCGAACCGATCGTCATCCTCCGCGGAGGTTCGCACGGCGACGGTGACCGTGAACCTCGTTGCGGCGGACGAGCGCGCCATTTCGCAACAGGAATTCGAAGCGCAAGCCGCCTCGAAGCTTGCCGATATAGCGGGAGCCCGCATTCAGTTTGGTGGCGACGGTTCTTCGGGCGCCAAGGTTTCCGTCACGCTTGTCGGTGACGATCCCAATGTGCTTGAAGCCGCAAGCAATGCGTTGCTGCGAGAAATGCAGTCCGTCCCTGGTTTGACGCATCCGACATCGACCGCCACCAACACGAAGCCCGAGCTGATCATCCGTCCGGACAACACGCGCGCATCCGAGCTCGGGATCACCCCGGCCGAGATCGCCGAGACGGTGAAGGTGGCGACCATCGGCGACAACGATGCGAGCCTGCCGAAGTTCAACCTCGGCGACCGCCAGATATCCATCGTCGTAACGCTGCCGGACGGAGCGATCGATGATCCTTCCAAACTTGCGGTTCTGCCGTTGACCGGCACCAAGGGTACCGTGCCGCTCGGCGCGATCGCCGACATCGACTTTGATGCCGGACCGAACACCATAAGCCGTGTCGACCGCAGTCGCAGCGTCACGATCGAGGCGGAATTGTCGGATCTCACCCTCGGCGAGGCGAGCGCGGCAATCGGCAACTTGGCGGCGATCCAGTCGCTGCCGGACGGCGTCCATGAGCTTGCACGCGGCGACACGGCCCGCATGCAGGAACTGTTTTCGGGGTTTGCGACCGCGATCAGCGCCGGCATCCTGCTCATGTATCTGACGCTCGTGCTGCTTTTCCGGGGTTTCGTCCAGCCGGTGACAATCCTCGTCGCCCTGCCGCTTTCCGTCGGCGGCGCGCTCGGCTTCCTGTTGCTGACGGGCAATGCAATCGGGATTTCGGCACTGATCGGACTGCTGATGCTGATGGGCATTGCCGCCAAGAATTCGATCCTGCTCGTCGAATATGCGCTGAAAGCGGAGCAGGAGAGTGGCATGAGCCGCATGGAGGCGCTGCTCGATGCCGCGTGCAAGCGCGCACGGCCGATTGTCATGACGTCGATCGCCATGGGGGCCGGCATGCTGCCGATTGCGCTTGGGATCGGCGCTGATGCGGAAACGCGTGCACCGATGGCCATCGCCGTGATCGGCGGGCTCCTGTCGTCGACGGTCCTCAGCCTGGTTTACGTGCCTGTCGTCTACACGTTCCTTGATGACATCCAGCGCGTTCTTGGCCGGATCCTCGGCAAGCTCCTGCCGGAAGAGACAGAGCCACGTGCATCGGTGAAAGCGCAGGAGAGCTGACTCGTGCGCCATCTTTTTATCGTATTGGCAACGGTCTGCCTTCTCGGCGGCTGCGCCGCCGTTGGCCCCGACTACGCCACGCCCGACGTGTCACTGGTCACCAATTATGCCGAACCAGTATCCAGGGGGAGGGCAGTCGAACCCGAGACGCGCTGGTGGGAGGCGCTGTCTGATCCTTTGCTAAACCGGCTCATTGCTAAAGGGCAGATCGCCAACTTGGCCGTGGCTCAGGCCCTGGAACGGATCCGTGAGGCACAGGCTGATGCCAAGGCGGCAGGAGCCGAAGGGTCGCCTGATATCGATGGTTCGGTCGCATCCGAAACGACGAAAACGAATGGCCAGTCGAAGTCGACCACTGCGGCGGGCGAGGCGATTGTCGGCTGGGAGATTGATCTCTTCGGCAAGTACCGACGCAGCCGCGAAGGTGCACAAGCTACGGTGCAAGCGGCGCAGGAGGATCTGAGTGCAGCGCGCCTCACCCTGCTCGGTGATATCGCCACCGCCTATGTCGAGGCGCGCGGATACCAAAATCGACTTGGCGTGGCGCAGAGAGCGCTCACGGGAAAACGAGAGGCGGTCGCTGTTGTCAAAGCGCAGCTTCAAGCTGGCGGAGCCACAAACCTGGACGTCTCCCAGGCGATCGGGGGGGCTGCTTCGACGGAGCAAACATTCCCGCGCTTGAAATCTCGCTGCACGCATCCCTCAATCGGCTGGCAACTCTGCTCGACCTTCCGGTTGCAACGATCCGTACTGAGATCACGAAGGGCAGGGGAGTGCCGTTGCCACGGCGGAGTATCTCGGCCGGATTGCCGGCGGATCTGCTGCGCAACCGGCCAGACATTCGCCGTACCGAACGAAACCTGGCGGCCGCGGTCGCCGATATCGGCGTGCGTGAGGCGGACCTGTATCCGAGCCTGTCGCTTTCTGGTTCGATCACCATCTCCGCTGAACGCATAGCCGGCCTTTCGACCGATAGCGGCGGCTGGGCGATCGGCCCGTCGCTGACTGTACCGGTGTTCGACGCCGGCCGGCGCAAGGCACTTGTCGACGTCGAGCGTTCGCAGGCGCGAGAGCAATATCTGGCCTATCGCGAAACGGTGGCGAGCGCCGTGGAGGAGGTGGAAAACGCACTCGTCAGCTACAGTCGCGAGCGTCACCGCCAAGTGGCTTTACGCCGGAGCGTTGTCGCCTACAAGCAGGCCGTCGCGCAGTCGAGCGAGTTGTACAAGTCCGGCGCAGCAGACTTCCTCGACCTGCTAGACGCGCAAGACGATCTCTATTCGGCGGAAGACAAGCTGGTGCAGAACGAGGTAGCGATCGCTACGGCCTATGTCACGCTCTGCGAGACGCTGGGTGGTGGATGGGCAGCGGCATATCCAATAGAGAAGCCGAGTTCAGGAAATTGACGAATTCGAGCCGGCTGGGCTCAACTTGTCAGATGAGCGCTGAACGTGGGGTCACGGTGCTACAGGGCAGATTTTGTAGAAGCGGATGGAGTGCCGCTGTGCTCGGTTTGTTTTCGGTTCGTGCGTCTGGGATCGCATAATGTATCGACTGACACCTGCCCTCGCGACTCAACCCTCTGTCCACCATGAGAGACGGCTATCGTTCGCTCAGCGTTCAATTTCGCGCATTGGCAGATGGATAAAGCGAAGCCCCTGCCTTTTCAGCGGCTGCCCGCAGACGTTTGTCTCGGGTCCACAAGGCCGCTCGCTGATCAAGGAGAATTGAGGCCAGCAAGTGGGCATCTGTGTAGCCAATGCCCATACTGAAAATGGCGTGGCGATCAATCATCATCATGACTTCGTCGTGGGTTGCAATGAACGCTTCACGTTGAGCCGCCAGAAAAGCTATCACGCTGCCTCGATCCCGAAGGCTGCCAAGTGCCAATTCACCAATTACAGCCGGATGGCAGAGGAGACGATCGTCCTCAATAATCGCACGTAACTCTGCATCGCCGTGCCGGAAATGATCGATCCAGATGGAGGTGTCAGCAAGTATCACTTGGCCGCTGCGCTCCGGCGGCGTGGGGCTGCCTCCGCATCCGGCATAGTTCCCCCGAGCGCAATGAGACGTTTTCCCGACTCAACACGAACAAGCGTCTCCAGCGCTTGGCGAACCAGAGCGGCGGTTTCTTTTGTGCCGGTTAGGGACCTAGCCCTTTCCATGAGCGTGTCGTCGAGATTGATAGTCGATCGCATCGTTGGCTTCCTGAGTTCGATGCTTGCAAATAGCACCATTTGGTGATGAAATCCACGCCTAATTCGCGCTCTGAAAGATCCCTCCTGGACGTGCAAGCCAGGAACGCGGACATGTTTGCCCGTTGTGGAATCCTAGCGTAAAGACATGCCTGGAACTCACTATAAGAAGGGGTCGCGGGTTCGATTCCTTTCAAGGCGTACGATTGGCTCCTCCTGCCTCGTCATGAGCTCCGTTCATGAGCGAGTGAAATCATACCATTTCTGCTCATGGTGCTTTCCCGATACTCCTGCAGGGGCGGGGCAGCCGGGTCGCGTTCCCAAGCGGATCGGAACTGGCCCCCACGATCCAGTCTCAGCTTTATGGAGGTCAAATGCTCGAGTGGGGAAAGTATCGGCAGGAGCTGTCGGCACGCGTCAATGAACTGGGACGGTTGTCGCCTTCTACGCTCGAAGGCGCTCGCCTGCTGGGAAGCGCTGGGCAAAAGACAGGTCGGTTGGATGCCAAGACGCGAGAGCTGATCGCGCTTGCAGTCGCGGTCACGACGCGCTGCGATGGTTGTATCGCGAGCCATACCGCCGAAGCGGCGAAGGTTGGAGCGACGCGCGAAGAGATTGCTGAGGCACTCGGAGTGGCTGTCGCCCTCAATGCCGGCGCGGCTCTCGTCTATTCTTCGCGTGTGTTAGATGCGTTCGACACCGTCGACGACTGATACCAGTTCTGCGGGTGGAGAAGTGACTGGCGTCTCTTTCTCCACTCGTCTCCTTGCACCGTTCAGTCGCCGACGCGAGCCGCGACTATCGCGGCTCGAATTCCTACAGGCGCACGGCGTAGAGCCACTTAAACAACGTCGACGATCCTTATGGAGAGCTCTTCAATGCCCGAGGATCTGGCCAAGGAACTCGCGTGTGCGTTCCGACTGCGGAGCGCCAAAAAATGCATTTGGTTCGTTTTGCTCGACGATCTGGCCTTGATCCATAAAGATCACACGGTCTGCTACAGCCTGGGCAAAGCCCATCTCGTGCGTGACGCAGAGCATTGTCATTCCCTCTTCGGCCAGAGCGATCATGGTGTCGAGCACCTCCTTGATCATCTCCGGATCAAGCGCTGAGGTCGGCTCATCGAAAAGCATGACCTTCGGCTTCATGCAGAGCGAGCGCGCGATCGCCACGCGCTGCTGCTGGCCGCCCGAGAGCTGACCCGGAAATTTATGCGCCTGCTCCGGTATCTTGACCTTCTCAAGGAAATGCATGGCCAGTTCCTTTGCCTGTTTCTCCGGCACCTTGCGAACCCAGACGGGGGCGAGCATGCAGTTTTGCAAGATGGTGAGATGCGGAAAGAGATTGAAGTGCGGAATACCATGCCAACTTCGCGGCGCACGTCGTCGATCTTCTTGAGGTCATTGGTGAGCTCGATGCCGTCCACCACGATCGTGCCGGACTGGTGTTCTTCGAGCCGGTTGATGCACCGGATCATCGTCGATTTGCCTGAGCCGGAGGGGCCGCAGATTACGATCCGCTCGCCGCGGCGCACTGTGAGATTGATGTCGCGCAGCACGTGGAACGCGCCATACCACTTGTTCATTGCCGTGATCTCGATGGCGGCCTCGTGAAGCATGTCCGCTGGCGAGAATAGCTGGCTCATCAGTGTCTTGGTCATGTGCATTCCTCCTAGCGATGATCCGTTTTCAGCCGGTGCTCGAGATAGATCGAGTAGCGCGACATTCCGAAGCAGAAGACAAAAAACACCGCGCCGATGAAGATGAAGAGTTCCCAATAGATCCCCTGCCAATTGGTGTTGGCGCGGATAGCCGCCGCAAGGGCGATCGGGTCGAGCAGGCCGATGAACATGACGAGCGTCGTGTCCTTGAAGAGCCCGATAAAGGAGTTGACGATGCCCGGGATGGAGATTTTCAGGGCTTGTGGGAGGATTACTAGTCGCTGCGCCTTCCAGTAGTCGAGGCCCAGAGCCGCCGCCGCCTCGTATTGGCCGCGAGGAAGGGCGGCGAGGCCCCCGCGAATAACTTCGGCCATGTAGGCGCTGGCAAAGAGCGTCACCATGATAACGACCCGCAGGACAAGGTCAAAAATCGTTCCCGGCGGCAGGAAGTAGTTGAGGAGCAGGGAAGCCGTGAACAACAGTGTGATCAGGGGAACACCGCGAATGAACTCGATGAAGGTGACGCTCAGCAGATGAATGAGCGGCAGGCTCGAACGGCGACCCAGTGCGAGCAAAATTCCGAGCGGCAGTGACAGGGAGATGCCCGTGACCCCAATGATGATCGAGAGCAGAAACCCTCCGATCTCCCGCGAGGCGACCGGGGCCAGGGCGATTGGCAGCACGTTGTCGGCAAGTGACGAGACGAGCTGCGCGGCATAGGTCCACCAAAGGGCTGCGCCAAGGATTGCACCCGCGACGGCAAGAGCGCCGTTGACGCGCGCCGACAGGGAGAAGAGCACGGCTGCGAGCAGGAAGCCGCAATAGATTGTGATCGGAAACCACAGGCTTCCGCCCCAGATCAACCAATAGGCAAGGCCCGGATAGATGGCGCTGAACCAAAGGGCCCGCTGCGGGATTGTGCGGAACAAGATCGGCGCGAGCGCCGCAACTAGCAGCGCAAATGTCAGAACAGGGCGCCAATAGAGGTGCGCCGGATAGAAGCCGAAGAGAAGCTGCGGCCAGCGGTCCCGAATAACACCCCAGCAAGCGCCGGACGCGCCATCAAGAACCTGGCGACATTCGGCAAGCGAATTCGCCCGCCAGATCGAGTTCTCAAGCCAAGGCACAATCGCGAACGCTATCCACACGACCGTGGTCAGCGATGCGACGGTCAAGAGCGTGCTGAGCCAGCCATTGAAGAGGTGCTTCCTGGTCCACCTTGTCACGCCGCCCTGGGCGGCGGGGCGCGGCGATGGAGCAATGATGTCCTGGCTGACCCAGGAGGCATTGTGCATGTTCATCTCAACGCTCCTTCAGCTTGACGCGATTGTTGTAGATATTCATTGCGCCGGAGATCGTCAGGCTGATCGCGACATAGATCAGCATCATCATGAGCATGCCCTCGAGCTCACGGCCGGTCTGATTGATGGTGATGCCGCCGAGCGTGGAGCGCAGGTCCATGTAGCCGACGGCGAGCCCAAGCGAAGTATTCTTGGTGATGTTGAGGTATTGGGAGATCAACGGCGGAACGATGATCCTGAGTGCCTGCGGCAAGATCACCAGACGCATCGTGCGTCCGGAGGAGAGCCCGAGCGCATGCGCGGCTTCTGTCTGCCCTCGGGAGATTGCCAAAATGCCGGAGCGAACATTTTCGGCGATGAAGGCGCCGGTATAGACACTGAGACCGATCCAGAGCGCGATGAACGCGTTCCTGAGCTGCAGGCCACCTGTGAAGTTCAAGCCCTTGAGGGTCGGATAGTCGAGGTGGAACCCTGTTGCATAAAGCAGCACGGTGAGCGGCAGGATCAAGACGGTCAAGCTCTTCCACCACGTGGTGGGGCGCTCACCGGTAGCGCTCTGCACCCTGTGCGCGTGCTTGATCAATATCCGGCGAGTGAGGAGCGAAAACACCAGCACAAGCAGGATTGCCGCGTAGCTGAGATCGAAGGCACCAAGAGCATCAGGCGCCTGGCCGAGGCTTCGCGAGAACTCCGGTACAGGTAGATAGATGCCGCGGTTGGTAACGGCAACACTGTTCCAGAACAGCATCGAAGCCGTCGGATTTTCGCCGCGGAACGCGTTCGGCGCTGGCATGGCCTCGGACATGACTGCAGCGATGACGATGATCCAGAGGAGCGCTGGAATGTTGCGGAAACACTCGACATAGACAGTCATGAGCCGGGCAACGATCCAGTTGTCGGAAAGCCTGAGAACGCCGGCGAGCACGCCGAAAAACGTCGCCGTCACGCATGCCAACGCTGCAACGATCAGCGTATTAAGAAGACCAACCAGGGCAGCGCGGGCATGCGTGCTAGTGCTGGAGTAGTCTATCGCATGCGGTGCGATGTCGTACCCGGCCGTGCTCCACAGGAAGCCGAACGAGAAGTCTTTTCCAAGTGCCGCGAGATTGCGGATCGTGTTGTCGACAAGCCAGGCGGCGGCAATGACAAGGATGCAAAATGTTATGACCTGGACCGTCCAGCCTCGGTAGCGAGCATCGTAAATGAGCATGCTGAGGTGAAACGGCTCGCGCGGAGCGCTGCTGTTCGTGGCCATGCGTAATCTCCCTCAAGGTTCGCTCGGCGACCTTCGGCACGAAATCGAGTGCGGTAGGGGCAAATGGACAAGGGCGCGGGACCGGCCCGCGCCCGACAATGACCTCAGCGAAGCGGCAGGCCGTACATCAGGCCGCCATCGGTCCAGAGCGCGTTAAGGCCTCGCGCAAGCCTGATCGGTGTCTTGTCGCCGAGGTTTCTCGCAAACATCTCGCCGTAGTTTCCCTCGGCTGCGATTGCGCGCCTCGCCCACTCCGCATCAAGACCCAGCATCTCGCCCAGCTTGTCTTCCTTGCCGAGCAGGCGATTGATGTCCGGGTTGTCCGAGCCGTCGGAAAGCTTGTCGACGTTCTCAGCGGCGATACCGAGTTCTTCGGCGGAGATCAGTGCGTTCAAAGTCCAGCGGGCGACGTCTGCCCACTGATCGTCGCCCTGGCGCACCAGCGGACCCAGCGGTTCCTTCGAAATCACCTCCGGAAGGATGATGTGATCCTCCGGGTTCTTGAAACTCGAACGGGTGGATGCGAGGTCGGAGCCGTCCGACGTATAGACGTCGCAGCCGCCGGCCAGATACTTCTGCTGCACGTCGGCATTGTTTTCGACCGGAACCGGTTCGTACTTCATGTTGTTCTTGCGGAAATATTCCGCGAGATTGAGTTCGGTGGTGGTGCCGGTCTGAATGCAGACCGTCGCGCCATCGAGATCCTTGGCGCTATTGATGCCCAACGACTTCGGCACCATGAACGCTTGACCGTCATAGTAGTTCACGCCGGCGAAGGTGAACTTGAGGTCGACGTCACGCGAGAACGTCCATGTCGTGGTGCGCGAGAGAATGTCTATTTCGCCGGAGGCAAGCGCAGTAAAGCGTGTTTGCCCCGTCGTCGGAATCAAGTTGACGGCGTTCGGATCCTTCAACACCGCTGCGGCGATCGCCCGGCAGTAGTCGACATCCATTCCGTGCCAGGCGCCGGAAGCGTCAGGCGCTGAAAAGCCCGCCTGACCGCCGGTTACGCCGCAGTTCAGCTTACCGCGCGCCTGAATGTCGGCCATTGTTCCGGCCATGGCGAAGCCTGAAGTCAGCGTCGCCGCCGCGATGGTGGCAAGTGTGATCGTTACTTTCATTTGCAGTCTCCCGGTTTGTGATCCGGAGGCGGTGGCTTTTTTGCCGTTGTTTCCGCAGACCGGATCGTTTGAGTTCCCGAATTCTTGATGTCGCCGGCGCAAGCCGGAGAGGCTTTACTCAGTGGTCTCGATGATCGCTTCCACTTCGACAGGCGCGTTCATCGGCAGTGCAGACACCCCAACGGCCGATCGAGCGTGCTTGCCGTTGTCACCAAGGGCGGCGACCAGCAGGTCCGAGGCGCCGTTGGCGACGAGGTGTTGCTAGGTGAAGTCCGGTGCTGAAGCCACGAAGACCGTGATCTTGACGACCTTGGCAATCTTCTCGAGGCTGCCAAGATTGGCGTCCGCCTGGGCCAGAACGTTCAAGGCACACTGTCGGGCTGCGAGCGCACCCGCCACCACATCGAGCTCTCGTCCCAGCAGCCCGTAGCGGTCAACTTGCCGTCGGCGAGCGGCAATTGGCCGGAGGTCAGAATGACGTTCCCGCTGGCCGTCACCGGAAGGTAGTTGGCGACGGATCTGGTCGCCGCAGGGAGTTCGACATTAAGCTCAGCGAGGCGCTCTTTGATTGTCTGCGACATCGGCTCTTCCACTCAGATCTTTGCGACGGCAGAGGTGATGCGCCGAATGGCTTCGTCGACGGTGACGCGGGAGCAGCCGAGATTGACGCGCATGAAACCATGGCCCTCGATCCCGAACTTCTGTCCCTTGTCGAGCCAGACACGCGCCTTGGTCAGCATGAACTTGTTAACCGCTTCGGCATCCATGCCGAGACCACGGCAATCCATCCAGGCGAGATAGAGGGAATCCGTCGGCAGGACCTTCAGCCGTGGATCAGCCTGGTTGATCGCCCTGGCGAAATGCGCGTGATTTGTCCTGAGATATGCGAGCATCTCTTCAAGCCACGGCTCGCCATGCGCATAGGCCGCCTCTGCGGCGACCATGCCGAGCGTATTGACCAATCCAAAGACGTTGCGCTCGTACTGGCGGGAAAGCTCTTCGCGGATCTTCCTGTTCGGCACGAAGACATTGGCGCTCTGAAGGCCGGGCAGGTTGAAGGTCTTGCTGGGCGCGGTGCAGGTAATGCTGTTTTGAGCAAACTCTTCGCCCAGCGAAGCGAACGGGATGTGCTTCTTTGCCGGATTGAGGATCAGATCCTCGTGAATCTCGTCGGAAATGACCAGCACGCCATTTCGAGCGCAGATTTCGCCCATAGCCCTGAGTTCGTCCTCAGACCAGACATTGCCGGTTGGATTATGGGGGTGGCTGAGAATGAAGATTTTCGTATTGGGGCGAATGGCCGCTTCAAAAGCCTTCTCGTTGAATTGGTAGCCGTCGCCCGTGAACTCGAGCGGGGCGAAAGCAAGGTGGCGTCCGTTCATCAGGACGTCATTGTGGAAATGCGCATAAACCGGCGGCTGAATGAGCACCGTGTCACCCGGAGCCGAGAAGGCTTGGACTGCCGTCTTCAGCGTCGTGATGATGCCGGAGGTCTGAAGGATCCATTCCTTTGCGATATCCCAGCCAAAACGCCGCTGCTGCCAGCCGACAACGGCTTCGAGGTAGGATGCAGTAGCGCCGCCCGGATACCCGAAAACGCCATGATCGACGGCGTCGTGCAGCGCATCGATGACGGCTTGCGGCGCCTTGAAGTCAGTATCGGCAACCCACATCGGCAAGGGGTCGGAGGCCACTTCATCGGGTGTCAGCAGCTTTTCTGCATAGGCCCACTTCATGGAGTTGCTGTTCGTTCGATCGATGACCTCGTCGAAGATCGACGTTGCTGGGCTATTCTCAACTTTCAAATGCTGGGCACATGCGAGGTTCGTCACTGCGACATCCTTTCGTCCATCCGGGCTTTCCAGCCTGCTTGTTGACGAAAAGCTTAGCGGCGATGCATTATGAGCGGAAATGGTATGTTCTCATTCACCCATGAGGCCGGATCATAATGATCGATCGACAGCATCTTGCAATTCTCAGGGAAGTCAGCCGGAGTGGTAGTGTCACCGCGGCCGCCGAGAAACTGAACGTCACGCAGTCGGCGCTGAGCCATACGGTTGCCAAGTTCGAGGAACGGCACGGTATCAAGATCTGGATGAAAACCGGCCGTGGCCTGCGTCTGACACAGACCGGAGAGTACCTGCTCAGCGTTGCCGAACGGGTTCTGCCGCAGATGGAGCACGCAGAGCGCGTGCTGAACGACTTCGCTGTCGGGCGACGGGGAGCGCTTCGCGTCGGCATGGAATGCCATCCGTGCCAACGCTGGCTGTCGCGCATTGCCACACCCTATTTGAACCGCTGGCCAGACGTCGACTTCGACGTCCGCACCGCCTTCCGTTTCGACGGCGTCGAAGCGCTTCATGGCTATGAGATCGATCTGCTCATTACTCCTGACCCGGTCGAAGCCCCGGATCTGAGCTTCACACCGGTCTTCGATTATGAACTTGTGCTCATGGTGCACGAGACGCATCCACTCGCCAGTCGAGAGAGCGTCGAGCCAGAGGATCTGATCGACGAGGAACTGATCACCGTACCGGTGACTTTGGAGCGCCTCGACATCTATACGCAGTTCCTCGTTCCCGCTCACTGCCGGCCGCGCCAGCATCGCACGGCCGAGACCATCGATCTCATGCTGCAACTCGTCTGCGCGGGCAGGGGTGTCACAGTGCTGCCGGACTGGCTGCTCAATGAGGATGCCGCAGGCCTGCCGATCCGGCCGCTACGTCTTGGTAAAGCCGGTATTCAAAAGAGCATCAACCTCGGAGTTCGTCGAGGGGAGGAGAAGACGTCGTACATCGACGGTTTCCTGAAGCTTGCCAGCGAGATAGGGCGCACTCCAGCACCTTGATGGTGTGGCTAGTCGCCGAGCGCGGTGTGGATGCCCCAGGCAAATCCCGGCCGCACCGACGTGATATGATCTCTTCCGGCAAAGACGGTCGAGGAGACTTGGAGGCGATCATACTCACGTGAGCGAAGGCGGTTTTCGAACTTTTTCATGCCGCCAACCATGTCGCGTGTTTTTCCTTTACGGGACGGATCATGACGCGGCGTCTCCAGACCACCCACATAAAGTAGCACCGTCGCGTCGAGCTGCCTTTGGCGCTGAGCAAAGCTGGTCTCAAGCTCAAAAATTGCGTCGTTGCCGAACCAGAACGAGGGACTTCCGAGGATATAGGTCTGGAAGAGCGACGGCTGCGTCAGCAGGATGTGCGCCCCGAGCAATCCTCCATACGAATGGCCCCAGAAGATGCGCTCGCGGGGCGCGACGCGGTAATGATCATCGACGTAGCGCAGGACAACATCGCTGAGATAGTGCTGATAGGCAGCAGCACCCCCATAGACCTTGCCGCTCTCGGGAAGAGGCAAGGGTGTGTAGTCGCGGCGCCGGCTATCCTCCAGGTTTTCGCCGAGCGCGTAGGAAAGACCGACCAGGATTGGCTGCGCGATGGCATTGCTGTCTGCAAGGGCTCGTGTGTCACACCTAAGCTTCGCAAACGCTCGACCGCCGTCTGCAACAATGACCAAGGGATAGGACTTTTCCAGCTTCTCTCCATAGTCGGGCGGCAGACTGACATAGATTTCGTATCGCCGCCCCGAAACGGGATCGGGCAATTGTACCGTAATGCGATTGCTAGGCGAACACGAGGGTTTGGCTTCCGACGGCAACGGGGCAACGAAAAACGCCCCCATTGCCGTGAGGACGACGGCAGCCCGAAAACGTGGCCGAAGGTGAATTCGCATGAGATTGGCGTTCAGCATTGCTCGGCGCGCTCGCCGGCGGAAACAAACGTGATAGCCACACCAAAGGCATCCTGAGCCCTGATCATGATGCTTTCCCGCGCCGCAGAATGCGGAACGTTTGCCGCGGCAAGCAGGTCCAACTGTTGCGGAAGGCTTGGAACGGCGATCGCGTAACCGGTAAGTCCGCCACCGCATACGGTCTTTTTCACGGAGACGGATCCATGTTCAGCCAGAAAAAATGTCATGTCGCCATCTGCCCCCGGACATGCGGAGGCACTAGTGAATTCGGCGAGGAAATCGACATGCTTAGCGGGATTTCTGGCTGCCAGTGTCACGGCGACAATGTTCATCGCGCCGTTTGAATGCTTCTGAAATTCCGAATTCCAGAAATTCTCGGGAAAATGCTGCTGGCAAACGAAGAAGGATGCGTTTGGGATCGGCGGGTCCATCGCGAAAGCCAGCGAAAAGGCCACGTGCGTCTCCGCGCCGTCCGGACGATGCCCCTTGCGCTCGAAAAAGAACGGTTCGAAGGAGCCGATCCCATTTTCTGCGAAACGCTTCGCGTCGGCTTTAGCGTCCGGGCTGTCGAGCACGACCATCGCAAAGCCCTCGCGATGGGTCAGGTAGTCGCGCACGAAGGCGCCAAAACTGAAGCGCCCCGGCTCGTGCGGCGGTAGAGCTTGGAGGCGGTCACCCACCGTGATCAGCTCGATGAAGGATGAGCCGAATTGGATGAGCCGGTTCTCTGTTCCCCATGGATGCTTGTTGCGCGCTCCGACCGAAAATCCGAGGCGTGTGTAGAACTGGGCGGCCGCCTCGAGGTCGTGAACTGCCAGCACAAGATGATCGATACGTCGTTTCGAGATGGCCATTTTCGACACGTCGTTCAGTTGGATTTCGGTAAGCGGGCTGCCCGCCACACCAGCGGAACTAGGATGAAGGCAACAGCCGGCAGCACCAGCCAATTGACCGTCGTCCAGCCGGATGTGTGAAGAAGCGACCCCGCAAAGAAAGAAGCGCAGGCCACGGTGCCAAAGACCATAAAATCGTTCGCGCCTTGCGCCTTTCCGCGCTCTGATGGTGAGTGGCAATCGGCGACCATCGCGGTCGCGCCGATGAAGCCGAAATTCCAACCGATGCCGAGCAGGATCAGCGACCCCCAGAAATGTGCAATATCGAGGCCACCGAGCGCAACCAGCGCCGAGGCCCCAATCATGAGCAGGCCGACGGCGGCCACCCTTTCCTTGCCGAAGCGCGCCATCAGGCGGCCCGTGACAAAGCTCGGTGCGAACATGGAGAGCACGTGCCACTGAATTCCAAGGGCAGCGGAGCCGACGGAGTGGCCATGTCCGACCATCGCCAGCGGCGCGGCGGTCATCACGAAGGTCATCAGACCGTAGGAGACAACGCCGGTCGCTACTGCAAGCAGGTAGCGCGGTGAGGCAAGAATTTGAGAAAGCGGGCACCCCTTAGTCGGTCCAGCCGATCCCGGTCCGGCGATTTGCGGGGGGCGAAGCGCGAGGAGGATGGGGATCGCCAGCGTTGCCAAAGCGGCTTGACTGAGGAAGCTGCCGGCGAAGGCATGTCCGGGCAGCGCATCGCGCGTCCAGATAACCAACTGCGGACCGATTACGGCCGCAATCAATCCTCCAACCATAACCCGTGAAATGGCCTTGTCGCGGTCAGCGCCAGTGATGCCGTCGGTTGCGGCAAAGCGGTAGCTTTGCACATAAGCGGAATAGAGGCCTGCCATGAAGGTGCCGATGCAAAAGACGATGAAACTCGACTGGACAATGCCGATAGTCGCGACCAGACCAGCTATCATGCCGGTCGCAGCGCCGAGGAGATAGCCGAAGCGGCGCCCGAATTGCCGCATGATGACCGCAGCCGGAAGGGTACCAACGGCAAGGCCGAGATTGAGCATGCTGACCGGCAAGGTTGCGGCCGCGGGATCGGTCGCCAATTGCTGTCCGACCAAGCCGCCGAGCGAGATGATAATCGGCGAACTGGCGCCGCCAAGCGACTGGGCCGCAGTCAGGACCCAGGCGTTTCTTGATGTGGCCTGTCGTTCAGGCACTGTTGGAGTGCCGCGGAATGTCCGTTCCATGGAGCCCATGCGCAGTTCCTCAATTTTGGCTAGGTGTAAACTTGTGAATGAGGTTCGTTACGGCAGCCGCCGAGGCCTCCACTGCGCCGGAGAGATATCCCGCTTCGATCGGGCTTGTCTCACTGCCGGCAAGAATGAGATGCTCCTTCCAGGGCTCGGCGACCCAGCCAGCGTCCTGGGCATGCGGATGACCCGCCGAGAACCAGTCGGCCAATGTGGCGGTCAAAGGATCGGCGGCCCAGTCCTTCAAAAGCGTCGCGCGCGGGTTCGCGGCTTGCGCGCCGAAGAGACGGGCGAACTGCTGAACGCAAGCCTCAGTCAGGGCAGTCTCGCCGACCGACCTGCGTTGTTCCGCCCCCAATCCCACGAAGCCGAAGAGTGCTGGCTGACCGGAAGATGTTGTTGCGTCGTGGATTTCCGCGAGAGGGCCGACCATGCTTTGTGCCGTGCCCGAGAAGCCTGCCTCCCGCCAAAAGGCGCGGTCATAGACGGCGAAGAACTTCGCATGCGGCGCCATCCAGGTCGGCGTCTGCTGCCAAAGCTGAACGTTCGCGGGCGGCGGAGCCGGCTCGAACCGAACCGTCGCCTCGAGAATGCGTGGCGGCAACGCTGCAATGACGTGCAGAGCTTGCACCTTCTGGTCTTGGCCATTTGATAGCTGCACGATCAGTTCAACGCCCACATTGGTCAGACGCATCTCGAGTACGCGGGCGCCGCGCTGCACCCGTTCGTCGGGCAATCTCTCCGCGATCGCTCGAACCAAGGTGGCAGACCCTCCGACCAGCCTGAAAGCTTCGGGTTCCTGGATCAATCCGGGGTACCGCTTTGCCAACTCTCGCGACATCCGTTCGAATACGACATCGCCCTCATTGTTCTGAGCAAAGGTTGGAAGTCCGAGTGCTGCAATCAGATTGGCTATGGCTGGCTGCATTCGTGGCCAGAACCAGGATGGGCCGAGGTCGAAGCCATCGACAGCGGGCTGACCCGCCTCGTTTACCGTCTGGATTCGACCGCCGAGTATCGGCCGTGCCTCAAACAGCAGGAAATTGATCCCCGCCGCCTGAAGCAGTCGGGCGGCATTCAAGCCAGCCAAACCGCCACCAACAATCACAACATCGGTCTTCATCATCGTAGTCTTTCAGTGAGGTGTACCAGCGAGCGGTGCTTCGCGCTGGAACTCCAATGGCCGCCTGGCAGCGGGGTACCAATCCACGTCGCGCCTACCATGCGCGCAGACAAACCAGAAATGGCGTTGCTTCATGGATCGATGAACAGTGCTCATAATGGTGGAGCGCCAGGCAGGTCGTTCGCAGGGGCACACTTGCCGGATGGTTATGTTGTGCCCGCTTCCTCACTCAGGCATCGGCAACACATCTGCGTGCTGCAGGGGTGCCTCGCGGATCCAGATCTCGGTACCCAGCGATCCCGTCAGTCCATTGAGCTTTTCGCCTGCGGGTAACCGACCCCAGCTCTGCGCTTGCAAGGTCTGACCGTCCATTGCCAGGCTGCCGGCAACGATGACGAATTCGAGCCCGCGCGCATTATCCACCGCAACCGTCGAACCCGGGCGCCAGTGCTCAAGCGAAACACGCTCTTCGGCGTCTTCAAACAGGAGGCGTGCCGCTTGGGCCCCGTCGCGCAATGGCGCTGCCTGACCCTTGCCTGGCTGGCGGACGATCTGGGCGTCGTCACCCTCGCGATACTGCCAGAGCCGCACGAAGATGGTGCAGCCGTCATTCGATGCGGGCACATGCGAGGTGCCGGGCGGGTTGCGGAAGTAGCTGCCGGCTGGATAGTCACCGTGCTCATCCTGGAACGTACCTTCGAGCACGAGGATTTCCTCGCCGCCCGAATGAACATGGCGCGGGAAGGCGCTTCCCGGCGCGTAGCGCACGATTGAGGTGGCGCGCGCCACTTCGCCGCCGACGCGATAGAGCATGCGTCGCTCGACCCCGGCTGCAGGGCTCGGGATCCAATCGAGTTCGGCCGAATGGACGATTACAGGTTTCGTCAGGTCATCATTGATGCGCATTCGATCGCTCTCCCATCGTCAGAACCATTCGGAAGTCTGCTTCACCGGACCGCATTTTCTGTACAGCCTCCGCCGCGCGTTCGAGCGGCATCGTTTCGATCCGCGGCCGCACGCCAGTCAGCACGCTGAAGTCCAGGGTCCTTTCGTTCTCGAACGGCGAGCCGGTGATCGAGCCGAAGACTCCTCGTTCGTCCCCAACAAGGTAGCCGGTCGATACCGGCAACGGATCCTTGCCGACGCCGAGCACAATCAGGCGGCCCTCAGGAAGAAGTGCGGGCATCAACGCGGCGACGGCTTCCGGATTCCCAGTCGTCGTAAGGATCGCTCTTGCACCGCCGATCGCATTGATCGCATCTGCGGGGTTTTCCGCGCTCGTATCAACGTACCGATGTGCCCCGAGTTCAATCGCGTCGGCGGCAATGTCCTGGCCCCGGCCGACCGCCACCACACGAAACCCCATCTTGCGGGCATACTGCAACGCCATGTGGCCAAGGCCGCCGATGCCGAGAATGGCAACGGTATCACCGGCCTCGGCGCCCGACTTCTTCAGTGCATTGAAGGTGGCAATGCCAGCGCACAGGATCGGTGCTGCTTCCTCGGACGATAGCTCGTCCGGAATGGAGACAAGTGCTGTCGCTCGCGCGATCATCATCTCGGCATAACCGCCATCGCAGGAGGATCCGACAACCGGTTGATTGCGGCAGAGATTGAAGCGGCCGCGTCGGCATTCGTTACATTCATTACAATGGCCGCCGAGCCGGCCGATGCCCACACGCTGTCCAACCTTCCAGATGGACGGCGTGTGCGGCCCGAGCGCCGCGATGCGACCGACGACCTCATGCCCGGGGACACGAGGTGGCTGCAGTGCCGGATCGGCTCTGTCGATGTCGCTGGCATCAGCGCCGCAGATGCCGCAAGCTTCGATTGCGATCAGCACTTCGCTCGACTTTGGCTGAGGCGTTTGCCGCTCGGCCAGCTCAAGGGTGCCCGACGCTGCTACCTGCATGACCTGATATGTGCTCTTCATGGCTTCAAATTCCCTTGCTCGACATCCACCGGTCTCTCGGAGCCTGTCAGCCTGCTGATGATCGAGTTTGCAGTTCGGGCGGCAGCTTCGACTGCACCCGCAAGGTAACCGGGCTCCCTGAGACTGGTTTCGCTACCAGCCAGCGAAATGTACTCCCGCCATTTGCCACTGACCCATGGCCGTCGGTCAGGATTCGGATGGCCAGCCGCGTGCCTGTCGTCGGCCGTTGCGGTAAGCGGGTCTTCTGCCCAGTCCTTGAACAAGGTCGCGCGGGGGCTGGCGGCCCGGGGCCCGAACATCCGAGCGAGTTGCTGAACCGACGCCGCGACGATCGCATCGCGCCCGATGGCGGCGCGCTCTAAGGCGGGAACGCCGACAAATCCAAACAGAGCGGCTCGCCCCGAAGCCGTTGTCGCATCGTGGATTTCAACCAACGGCCCCACCATGCTTTGCGCTGAGCCCGACAGACCTGCGTCGCGCCAGAAGGGGCGGTCGTAGACTGCGAAGAATTTCGCGTGCGGCGCCATCCAGGTTGGGGTCCGCCGCCATCGCTCGGATGTCGTGAAGTCGAGAGCGGGAGAGAACAAGACATTTGCCTCAAGCAGTCGCGGCGGCAGAGCGAACAGCACGTGAGAGGCACGCAGCTTATGCGACGACCCTTCGGCATCGACGAACTGCACAACGACCTCGTGCCCATCGAGCGAGACATGCGTCACCCGTGCGTTCAGCAGAACACTCCTTGGGGGCAAACGTTCGGCAAGCGCCGAGATGATCGCCCCTGTGCCACCGACGAGCCGCATCGACTGGGGTTCCTGTCGCATGCCGCGATAGCGCTGAGGCGCTTCGTGGGAGTTGCGTTGTACGATCAGGTCGCCGTCGTTATTCTGCTCGAAAGCGTGAAGCCCAAGCCGGTGGACGAGATCGCCCATGGCCGGCTGCATGCCGGGCCAGAACCACGATGGGCCAAGATCGAAACCGTCGCCCGATGGTTCACCGGTGGTGCCGACCGACAGTATTCGGCCGCCAAACCGATCACGAGCCTCGAGCAGTTGAAAGCCGATGCCGGCTTCATGGAGGTGATGGGCGGCGGTCAGCCCCGCGAGCCCGCCGCCGACGATCAATATCGGGTGAGAAGGGGAAGAACTCATGGAAAAATAAGGGCCGCACGAGACCCTCCCTCTTCGGCGATGGGTTTAGGCCACGGCGTAGATGCGGATCTCCGGCATTGCTGCCAGAAGCGGCTTCAAGCCCGTCACGACGTCTTCATTGAACATCGCAGTATCGAGATACGCTTTTGCGTCATCGACGCTGTTGAAGCCGTGCAGCACCTGGACGTCGTCGTCCCGGATCAAGAGCTCCTTTGATGTCGCCCCGGCGATCTGCGAGAGGAAGGGCTCCTTGTACTTTTGATAGACGCCCACCGCAGCGCGGCGGTGTTCAGGAGCAATCTGCAGGGTGATTTCCAGATAGGCCATGGTCATCCTCTCAAGCTTGGTTTCGCAGACAGGCGCGTCAGATATGGTCGGCGCCGATGCAGTAATTGAGTGCCGCTTGAGGGACGTTTTGACAAATGAGAGTTTCTTGACTTCGGCAAAGAAAATCTTTGCCGGGCGAACCATGTCGCACAGCGCGCGTTGTCGGTGGCCGACCTAGGATCGCGAGGTAGTTGCCTCCTCAATGAGCCAATCCCGAAAGGTGCGAAGCTTCGGGAGGGACGAATATTCGGCCCGGTAAACAACGTAATAGGCGAGTTTTGATTGCACCTGCACATCTGGAAAAAGGCGCCTCAGTCGACCCGCGACCAGGTCATCGTTCGCCAGAATGCTTCGGGCTAGCGCCACTCCGCGCCCTTCGATCGCGGCCTGGAGTACCGCCGCCGAATTGTCGATCCTCATGCCCCTTTGCGCCTGTCCCTCGCGCACGCCGGCCGCGCGCAGCCACATGTCCCAGGTGACGAAACCAATGGCGGGATCGACGGAGAGGTCGTGGATGAGTGTGGTTCGTGTGAGATCGGCGGGTTCGATAAAACTGGTCGCATCGGTGAAATTGGGGGAGCAGACCGGGAAGATCTCCTCTTCCATCAATTTCTCTGCGACAAGCCCAGGCCAGGTTCCGTCGCCATATCGCACGCCGACATCGATACCGTTGGCTTTGTAGTCGACCAGCTTCAAACTCGTCTCAAGCCGAATGTCGGTGTCTGGGCATCTTGTCTGAAAGCGATCGATACGCGGAAGCAGCCACTTGGCGGCGAAGGCTGGGCTGACAGTCACATTGAGGATGCCGGCGGTCGCAGATTCGCGAAGCCGATCCAGGCCCATGCCAAGCCGGTCGAGTCCTGCACGGATGTCCGGCAAGGCGCGCTCGGCGTTTTCGGTCAGACGAAGGCGGGCTTTTCCGGTTGTGCTGCGATTAAACAGTGGCATGCCCAGCCATTCTTCAAGTCCCCGGACCATTTGCCCGACAGCAGCAGCGGTGACATTGAGTTCTTCGGCCGCGCCGGAAAAGCTTCCGTGGCGGGCACTCGCTTCGAACGCGCGAAGCGCGTTGAGATAGACCGGTGATTTCCTGTTCAAGACAGCTTTCTCTTTTCCGAAGCATGGCAGTGGGTGCAACGACCCTAGATAAGGTACCTGCGTCTCATCATCCAGCAGTTTGGGTGTCGAGCATCCAGCCGCGTTCCCGAGCAGATCATCATTGCCTATAACGTGGAATGCCTTCCGAAGTAGCAATGGAACGACGAAGGGCTCCGAAGCGCGTTCTGTCGTCTCGTGCCGGTCCACGGGCGCCCGGTTCCTTGTGCATCCATCTAGCACGATGGGTTCTTGTCCCTTTGGCGGTAGGCGCCTTAACGGGTTCATCCTAGAAAAGTACCAAGCCCACTACATCGTTCACCCTGAGTTTGCATTCGCGAAGAAAAAGAAAATGGATTTCATCGATCGCTTCGCCGAGTGTCATTCCGCGGGCCGGGGAGGAAGGCCTGAGAACCCAGCTGATTTAAAGCGCTCGTAGTTTCTCGGAGTCCTCCTCCCGCTGGCACGGCTCGTCCCGATTGTAACAGCGCGGATAATTCACAATGACATTTACAGTTCTCGTCAGCGTCTCGACGCTTGCCCCTGAGGGGATGAGACAGCTCGATGCACCGGACCTTCGGACTTTGTTTGTGAGCGCCGACGGCGGTCAGCAGCAGCTGGTAGAACTTCTGGCACGCGAGCCGGTCGACGCCTTGGTTTTACGAACTCTGTCCATCGATGCCGAAATGATCGCGCTTTGCCCGACGCTCAGGGTGATCTCTCGCCACGGCGCGGGCTTCAACGGCGTTGACGTGGCCGCGGCGACCAAGCGGAACATTCCGGTGTTCATAGCACCTGCAGCCAACAGCCAGTCCGTTGCCGAAGCTGCCATTGGACTGGTGTTCGCCGTGGCGCGCAACATTTCAGGCCATGCCGCGGCATTCCAAGAGGGGCTCTGGAACCGCACCGAGATTGGAGTTCAACTCTCCGGGCTTACAATGGGCCTTTACGGACTCGGCGCGATAGGCCGCAAAGTCGCCTCGATCGCCCATGCCGTCGGGATGCGCGTTGTCGCTCACGACCGCTTCGTAAATCCGACGACCGTACCTGTGAACGTCGAACTGATCGACAATTTCGAAGACTTCTTGCGGGACATCGACGTCCTGTCGATCCATTGCCCGCTCACGGATGAAACGAAGGGTCGGATCAATGGGAATGCGCTCGCCTTGATGAAACGAGGGGCGCTCGTCGTCAACACCGCGCGGGGGCCGATCATCGACGAGCCGGCCATGATCGCCGCTCTCCAGAGTGGCCAGATCGCCGGCGCTGGATTCGATACGCTTGCTGAAGAGCCACCTGCGGCGGATCACCCTTATCGCCGCATGTCGAACGTCATCGTGACCCCGCATATTGGCGGCAACACGACCGCCGCCCTCAATAGCGTTGCCGCGATCTCCGTTGAAAACGCTGTTTCCTTTCTAAGAGGAAAAACCCCCGACCGCAGCTTCTGCGTCAATCCTTCCACACTCAACTGACTGGAGTACATCATGTCTGAACAAGCATGGCCCGCAGGCTTCCGTATCAACCCAAGAGCAAATGGAGCGTCTCCCGCATGGGTCGAACGGTTTCAAGGCATTCCGAGCTCGTGGATCAGCGACAGCATGGGACGCTCGATCGGAACAATGGGACTTGCCGCCTACCACAACAGGATTGACTTGATCGTGGCAGCGCCGGCGGTGACGGTCCGCGTGCGACCAGGCGACAATCTGATGCTGCACAAGGCGATGGAGATAGCAAATCCGGGAGATTTCATCGTCGTCGACGGGGGAGGTGACCTTAGCCAGGCCCTGATCGGTGGTAACATGCAGACCACCGCCATCCGAAAAGGACTGGCCGGCTTCGTAATCGATGGGGCGATAAGGGATCTCGTCGATTGGGCAAACGGAAAGATGCCGATTTGGGCACGAGGATTCACCCATCGTGGGCCTAGCAAAGAGGGTCCCGGCGAAATCAATGTTCCCGTCGCCGTCGGGGGCATGGTCGTCAATCCAGGCGACCTTGTCGTCGCCGACTGCGATGGCGTCCTGGCTGTCTCACCTTCCGATTTCGAGGCCCTTTGGCCGCACATCGAAAAGCAGAAAGAAAAGGAAGCGAAGCTGCGTCAAGCAAACGCATCCGAAACACCTGATCCGGAGCGTTTCAATTCGATCCTTCGGGCGAAGGGTTGCCCAGTCTGAGAGCCTAGCCGGCTTCTTCCAAGCCGCCAACTCGCCGGCGGGAACGTAAGTTCCCGCCGAATCGCGAGGTCATCACGCCGCAGCAATCCACTCCCCTTTTGGGGCTCTTTCATGCCATGACAATGCGCGCCGAGCGCCCGAGGGGGTCGCTCGGGCGGGAGGTTCTTTTGTAATGCTGGTCACGCTCAGCTTCGTCATGCTCGCTTGCTTCATCTACATCTTGATCAGCGGAAGGCTTTCCGCGGCGGCCACGCTAGTCCTCGTGCCGACTACCTTCGCGTTGCTCGGCGGCTTCGGGCCCGACCTAGGTCAAATGATCATAAACGGGATCAAGACGGTCGCACCGACGGGCGTTCTTCTGATTTTCGCGATGATCTATTTCATGACGATGACCGACGCCGGCATGTTCGATCCCATAATCCGCAGGATCGTGGGCGCGGTAGGGGGCGATCCGATGAAGGTGCTCCTCGGATCGGTGGCGCTTGGGTACCTGGTCGCATTGGACGGCGATGGGGCGACAGTCTACATGATCGTCCTTTCGGCATTTCTCCCCATCTACCGCAGGCTTGGCATTTCTCTCATCAAAGTGGCCTGCCTGATGTTGCAGTGTACCGGGGTCGGAAACCTTCTTCCCTGGGGCGGGCCGACAGCGCGAGCAGCCACCTCGATGCACGTTGACATGTCCGAAGTCTTCACCCCGCTGGTGGTGCCTCTTCTGGCCTGTGTTTCGTGGGCGTTCCTAATTGCCTGGATTTTCGGCAAACAGGAACGGAAACGTCTTGGCGTCATCGACCTCGACACGAAAGGCATGTTGGAGGGCGATCATGCCGTTGGTCCGCGGTTCTACTTCAACTGGGTGTTGACTATCCTTTTGATGATCGGCCTGGTCATGGAGGTCCTGCCGCTAGCCTATCTGTTCATGGTGGGCGCTGCGATAGCGCTAACGGTCAACTTCCCCAAATCTTCTTCGCAGCAGGAGCAGTTGGCACAGCACGCTCCAGCGATTTTGCATGTCGCCATGCTGCTATTCTCGGCGAGTGTCTTCATCGGCGTCTTGTCCGAGACCGGAATGGCGAACGCGGTTGCCAACGCCATCGTCAGCAGCATACCAGAAGCAGTGGGGCCACGGCTCGCTGTCGTCACAGCTATTCTCAGTATTCCCATGACCTGGCTGGTCTCCAACGACGTGTTCTACTTCGGCATGTTGCCGATCCTCGCGCAAGCCGCTGCCAAGTACGGGATCACCCCGGCTGAGATGGCGCGCGCGGCTCTGGTCGGGCAGCCGGTCCACATCCTCAGTCCGCTCGTGGCATCGACGTACCTCTTGGTCAGCATGTTGGAACTGAACTACGGGAAGGTTCAGCGATTCACGATTGGCTGGTCGACCGTGACGTGCCTGTTGATGCTGTTTGCGGCGACCCTGTGCGGCGTTATCCCGGTATAGCCTGACTGGATGCGGCTCACGCACGATGGGCGAGGGCCGCATCCAGTCTGTCTGAACGGGTGACATCTTTTGCCAGTGCCAGGATGCGTCTAAGAACCGGGGAAAGGGTTCCAGTCTTTCGATGCAGCATCCCAAGCTGTCGCGACATAGTCACTTCCTCGCACTGCAATTCCACGAGTTGCGACGCGACGCGGCCCGGTCCCAAATTGCTCCGTGGAGTGAAGCCGAGGACAGTCGTCCCGGCGATCAGCGTCGGGAGAACTTGCAATGAACTCGTCTCGATCTGCACTTCGGGGGATCTCAGTCCACGGGACTTGAAGGCCCACTCGACCCACTGTCTGGTCGCAACGTTCGGGCCTGGAAGCGCCCAATTGTAATGGAGCAGGTCGGCCAGCCCGCATGGCTTGCCAACCAAAGGATGATTGCGACTAGCAACGACTACCACCTCGTCCTGAGCAAACGGGTAGGCGACGAACTTGTCCGCGTCAGTTGGCAGGATGGTGCTAAGAATGAGATCGACTTTGCCGTTCTCCAAGGAGTCGCGAAGCGTATTTCCGAGGTCGACCACGATTTCCGTCTTCACCCGCGGCATATCGACCAGAAGCCTTTCGAATAGGCTTGGCAGAATATACTCTGCGACCGTTGGCCCGGTGCCGATACGAACGTGTCCGGCGCTCCCCGTGACAAATCTCCCCAGTTCCAGCACTGCCTCGTCCATAGAGGTGTGCATGTGCCGGGCAACTTCACGAAGAACCTCGCCGACCTCCGTGAGCACAATGCGACGGCCCTCTCTCGCGAACAGCAGGGCTCCAATCTCGTCTTCGAGCCGGCGTATGCACTTGGTGAGTGCGGGCTTCGTTCTTCCAATTTTTTCAGCGGCTTGGCCAAGGTGACCGAGGTCCGCAATCGTCTCGAAGAAGAGGAGGTCGCGGAGTTCCATTGTTTCCCACGGGTTTTCGTTTGATGAAAATTAGAGAATGGATTTTAACGGACGTCCGGTCAAGTCTCTATTCCGGTTAGGAGAGCCGTGAACCCAGCGCCACTTGAGGAGGTAGAGCGCCGGATTCCCAAACTAACATTTTCGTACTTTGAGCTTCGCCGGGGAGCCCGGCGACAAGCGTTTTATTCGTCGAATCCAAACACATCGACTGGGAGGTCAGGATGCACAAAACACTAATTTGCGCGGCCGTCGTTTCAATGCTCGCTTCAAGCGCTATGGCGCAGTCGCCGGCGTTCTATCCGAAAGACTATGACAAGACGATCGAAGCCGCGAAGTCCGAAGGGAAAGTCGTTCTCTACTCGCCGCTAAGTACGACCGACATCCAGCCCCTCATTACTGATTTCCAAACGTTGTATCCGGGAGTGACCGTAGAGGCGGTCGACCTCAACACCAACGTCCTCTACAACCGCTTCATCAGCGAGGTCGCTGCTGACTCCGCGTCCGCCGACGTGGTCTGGAGCTCCGCTTCGGACCTGCAAGCCAAGCTTGTCGATGATGGATATGCAGAGGCCTATAAGTCTCCCGAGGAGGCAAACCTTCCCAAGTGGGCCGTCTGGGACAAGGGCGGATTCGGAACGACGTTCGAGCCATTCCTCTCAATCTTCAACAAGTCCCACGTCACCACGCCTCCAGAATCCCACGCAGCGATCGCCAAGTTGATATCCGAGGACCAGCAGTTCGTCGGGAAGGTCGCGACCTACAACATCGAAACCTCAGGAGTTGGTTTCTACGGAATTTCTCGGGATTCCGAGCAGGGCGACAAGTTTCAAGGACTTGCAGAGGCTCTAGGTAAAGTGAAGGTCCGCTTCTACTCGAGCAACGGCGAGATGATTGAAAGCGTGGCGAGCGGGGAGAACCTTTTCGCGTACAACCTTCCGGGCTTCTTCGCTCAACGTGCGACCAAAAATCCGTCGATCGGCGTCATCTACCCGAAGGACTTCCTTACGATCGGAACACGCGTCGCTTTCCTGTCAGCGAAGGCGCAGCATCCAAACGCCGGCCGGCTGTTTTTGGACTACCTCCTCTCGCAGCGAGGGCAGCAGGTAATCGCCAACCTCGGTTTCTTCTCGCTGCGCGACGACGTCGACGGCGAGGCCGGCGCAAAAGCGTTGCGGGCGCGCTTCGGTGACGCGCTCGTCGAGCCGGAGGTCGGCCCGGAACTGCTGAAGTACCTGGATCCGGCGAAGCGCACCGAATTCCTCGGCTCCTGGAAAAAGAATACGCAGGGCACGAACTGATGGCCTTCTCGGTAACCCGTCCGGCGGTGGTGCTTGTCACCGCCGCTGCTGTCTCCCTGCCACTCGGTCTCGTAATTTATCAAAGTGTGCTGACAGGGCCTTTCTTCCTTCCCAAGGCGACATTTTCGCTTGGCGCCTTTGAGTTCGTGTTGCGAGATCCGGAGTTCTGGCTGAGCCTCCGCAATTCGCTTTTGATCGCGTTCGCCATGCTTGCGATCGCGTTGCCCATCGGGGCGCTCATGGCGTTTCTCGTCACCCGCACCGACATGCCGGGACGTCGCGCGCTTGAGCCGCTGATACTTGTGCCGATACTGGTCTCGCCTATCGTCCTGGCCTTGGGTTACGTCATCGCGGCAGGTCCGGTCGGGATTTATTCTTCAGCCGCCCACAGTGCCCTGGGATTTGTCCCATGGAATATCTACTCGCCGATCTCCATTGCCGTGATCGGCGGCCTTAGCCACGTGCCATACGCCTATCTCTACACCTCGACGGCACTACGCGGCCTCGGCTCGGATGTGGAGGAGGCGGCACGCGTTGCTGGCGCGCGGCCATGGCGCGTGGCGATCGACGTAAATCTTCCGATGATCCGGCCCGCACTCTTTTTCAGCGCCGTGCTGCTGTTCTTCTCCGGCGTTGAAATGTTCGGTTTGGCTCTCGTCCTCGGCAACCAGTCGAATTTCTCGGTGCTTGCGATCTACCTGTACAAGCTGACGTCACGTCTTGGCGTGCCGGCCTATCACCTGATGGCCGCCGTTGCCGTCATGATCGTCTTCATGACATTTCCGCTCGTCATGCTGCAGCGCTACTATCTGAGCAAGACCGAGCGCTTCGCATCAATGCGGGGCAAGGCGACTAGGCCTCGCCCAGTGGCTCTTGGAAAATGGCGCTGGCCAGCTTTTGCTGCGATAGGTTGCTGGCTCTTCGTAACCGCGTTCGTTCCAATCTCGGGAATTTCGCTTAGGGCGTTCATCAACTACGGTGCGGGTACCACACTTATCGGCAGCCTGACCGTAGAGCACTTCCATCGGATTTTTACTGAACCCGCCCTTCTGCGGTCAGTGGTGAACAGCGTCGTAATGGGCGTGGTTGGAGGATTGCTTGCTGTCGCCGCTTACGCTTGCGTTGCATTGGCGACCCATCGCCGCGCTGATGGATGGACACGGCTTATCGACTATCTGGTGCTCCTTCCGCGGGCCGTTCCTGGGCTTCTGGCGGGATTGGCATTCTTGTGGGCATTCATCTTCTTCAAGCCCCTCAGTCCCTTGCGTCCCACTCTGATCTCGGTCTGGATCGCCTACACCATCGTCTGGCTGTCGTATGGCACCCGCCTGATTTCGGGCACACTGTTCCAGGTCGGAAAGGAACTGGAAGAAGCGGGACGCAGTCTGGGGGCTAGCCGCGGACGAACGACACGAGAGATCACGATCCCCCTCATTCGAAACGGACTGCTGGCGACGTGGCTCCTCGTCTTCCTTATGTTCGAGCGCGAGTACGCTGCTGGCGTCTACCTGCTGACGGCAGGGACCGAAATGATCGGACCGATGCTCGTGACGCTCTCGGAGACCGGCGATCTGGACGCCGTCGCCGCCCTTTCATTCGTCAATCTCTTACTGATCGGGGCCGGCGTCGGCTTGGCCTTCCGCTACGGAGTACGTCTCAATGACTAAGCTTTCTATCAGGGATCTGCATCTTAGCTATGGCGCGCTGCCGATCCTCAAAGGCATCTCCCTCGATATAGCGGAAGGCGAGATCGTGGTGTTGCTCGGTCCGTCTGGAAGCGGCAAGACAACATTGCTCAGATCTATCGCCGGGCTGGAGTCCCCTGATGGCGGGATGATCCGTGTAGACGGCGCACCCGTTTTCGACGCCGCCTCGAAACTTGAACTTGCGCCTGAGCTGCGCAACTTCGGCTTCGTATTTCAAAGCTACGCACTTTGGCCGCACCGGACCGTTGCCGAGAACGTGGGATACGGTCTCAAGCTGCGCAGCGTCAGTGCGGTCGACCGCTCCCGCGACGTCGCTGACGCGCTCGCCGGACTAGGACTTTCCAAGCTAGCGGACAGGTACCCGCATCAACTGTCTGGCGGGCAACAGCAACGCGTCGCTATCGCTAGAGCCATCGTCTACAACCCACCCATCATCCTTCTCGACGAACCCCTGTCCAACCTCGATGCCAAGCTTCGCGAAGACGCGAAGGCGTGGCTTGGGCGATTGATCCGGGAAAAGGGCCTGTCCGCCGTCATTGTCACGCACGACCAGGCAGAAGCGCTCGCGCTCGCCGACCGCATCGTATTGCTCGCTGACGGACAGATTGCGCAGCAAGGCGCCCCCGAGCAGATATACGGGAATCCCGAAACGGCTTTCACCGCCGCGTTTTTCGGTCAGAACAACGTTCTCCGTGGCTCACTCGATCGCAGTCAGGAAAGTACGTCCATCGTTCGAGGTTCCCTTCGCTTGGCCGGCACCCAAATCGGAAGCGGCAGCAGTGCTACGGGGCAAGCGGTGATCAGGGTTGCGGGAGTCCGCGTCGTCGATGAACCGGG
>NZ_JAEPRP010000356.1:0-1768 GCF_016652895.1 Ensifer sp. SSB1 | reverse complement strand
CACAGACTCCCTCACTGCCACGTCTATGAACAGGTGCGGGGAATTCCGCGCTTACAAACAGACCTTCCCTTCCGGGCCGTGCACTCAATAGCGTTCTCTAATGAGATGCAGATTTCCCCAGTAACTCACTGGATGCGATCCCCCTGCCCCACTGGCGGGGTTTCTTATTTGGCCATCAAGAACAATCGCTGTACGTGCGGCCTATGCCGAGAATGGCGCCAGCCTCAAAAAGCCGTGCCGATTTGCGACAAGCTTTCAAGGGAAGAGTGGACGTGTAAAAACAGACGCGCTTCCAAGTGCAGTGACTATAGTTTTTCAGGTCCGAATGTCCCAAACAACCGCTTTCATCTCCGAACTGATCAGAGCTGCCAACGAAATCGAGAGGCTAACGCCTTTCGAAGTAAGCCGGCTCCTCGATCGATCGGTCGATACGATCCGTGATATGCGCGAGCGGGCTGGCCTTGTGGCTAACGGGGGCGCGAACGATGTGGTGATCGACCTGGGAATAGCCTCTGCCCGCGTGCGAGATTTATCCATTGAAGAAATCAGGGATACCTTGATCGATGCAGCGGACGTCATTCGGGCGCTGCGCGTTATCCTGGCTGAACGGGAGTAAGACGCGTCGTTCGGCAATTACCACGTTACGTTTTTCGACGAGCATCAATGTATGCGAAGCGGTGCGGGCGCATCGAGGTTCCTTTAGGAGCGATACGATGATTGAAAAGGCTGTCCGGATGGTGGCGATCGTAGTGCTGCTGATCACAGCCGCACTACTGATTTGGGTGATTAGGTCGCTCACCTGAGCGAAGCTGGTTGCGACCCAGGCTGTTGCCGAAGTCTACAGGGCCGGCATGTCGCAGTATGACTGGGCTGACGCTCGACGGCATAGGCGCTCTAATGAAAAAGGCCCCCCTCTTGCGTGGGCAGTAAGAGACCTATCGTACGAGCGTTCGAATTCACAGACCGTGTATTGATGACAGAGGCTGTGAAAATTCGTAGTCCCCTCAAACGATTGGGCGCGTAGAAATGAACGGAGCGGCTACCATCGTTCGTTGGCGGCTCGTCCTGCGGCGCGCGGTGCGTGTGCGTGCCGTTTCGGTGACTACCTTTTGAAACGAACTCCCACCCCGCCGCCATTTTCTTCGATAAACTCGATGCCAGCCGTCTCGCAAGCCCGTCGAATAGCCGTCAAGTTGGCGCTCGTGAGTGATGTCCTTCCGTCCTCTACTTCCGCACGGCTTACGGTTGCAACGCCAATCCCGGCCGCTTTTGCAAGCTCTTTTGCGCTCCAACGGAGGAGTGCTCGCGCGGCACGTATCTGCGCGCCAGTGATTTCAGTGACATCAGGTGATTTCGAATTGATCAAGGCGGACTCGTGTGCTACCTAAGCGTTACTTCAGACTGCAGTTCGCCTCGATTGTTGAATTAAGGGAACTGACGGCTACATCCGGTGCGCGAACACCGAATGCAGCCTGACCACAACCAAGCTTACGGGAGCTCGGATCATGGCTGATTCCGACAATAGCAGAACTTTGTCTACGGTCACGCGAGGAGAACTTCATTCCCTCATAGCGGCGTCTTTACCCACATATCCAGAGGTTGCGACCCATCAGAATCCAGGGTTTCGCCGTTGCGGCGACGATCCCGCGGCCGCTGCCTGGCAGAGGTGGTGGGACGCCTCGCAACGTTTGAGCGAATCGAACGCGACGCAGCAGCGGATCGAGGCACGCCTGTTCCAGGCGGCAGACGGGCCGGTTGAACGAGATCC
>NZ_JAEPRP010000053.1:0-40274 GCF_016652895.1 Ensifer sp. SSB1 | reverse complement strand
TCAACACGCCGGCGGCGCAGGCCGCGGCTGCAGTCCTTTCGGGCTCGGCCGATGCGGTCGCGCAAGGCGGACATCGCTCTTGGGGTCGGCATGGTTTCCTACGGCACCACGCTCGACGCCGCCATGAGGACGCTCTTTTCGCCGCAATCGCTTGCCGACGGATTGAGCGAAACAGTCTCGAAGGCCGGAAAAACGCAGATCCACCTCGCGGAAACCGAGAAATACCCGCATGTCACCTATTTCCTCAATGGCGGGCTCGAAGCGCCACATGCGGGTGAAGTGCGCACCATGGTTCCCTCGCCGAAGGTGGCGACCTATGACCTGCAGCCCTTCATGTCCGCGCCGGAACTGACCGAGAAGGTGATCACCGCCATCGACGGCGGCGAGTACGATCTTGTCGTCGTCAACTACGCCAATCCCGACATGGTCGGTCACACCGGAAGCCTGGAAGCGGCCATTGTTGCCGTCGAAACGGTGGATACCGCGCTCGGCAAGATCTGCGAAAGTGTCCGAAGCAGGCAGGGTTCCCTCCTCGTCATCGCCGATCACGGCAATTGCGAGACGATGATCGATCCCGAGAACGGTGCGCCCCATACGGCGCATACGATCAATCCTGTTCCGGTCATCCTTTTCGGCCGGCCTGAGATTGACGCGCTGCATGACGGCATTCTGGCAGATGTCGCCCCGACCCTTCTTGCGCTCATGGGGGTCGATGCATCAGCTCAGATGACCGGCCGCCCTCTCTTCGGTTAAAAGTTTCCGCAATCCCGGCAAAATCCTCTGAACTTTGCCGGGATTGTTTTCCTCATTCCTTCGAGGTCAGAGCGAGTTTTCTGCGTTCCTGAGGCAGATCTTCTCCATATCTTCTTTCGGAAGATCGAGGCTGTTCAGGAGCTTCAGCGTATCGCGGATGTAGCCCGGGCCCTTCTCAGGGGCGAAGGGAGATTTGGCAGAGAAGAGGATGCGGTCGCTGCCGGAGAACCGTTCGCGGGGATTTTGGACGATTGCCCCTCTGACATCGCGAAGGAGGTTTTTCAGGTTCATGGCATAGACGCGGATGGGACGCCTTTTCGATCGACATTGCCACCTTAGTCGATGTTGCGGAACACCCGCCGGGGTCGTGTTTTCCGTTCAGTCGGGCTTGAAGCCGATCACCATCGAGTCCGGTCCCAGCAACGGCTCGACGCGTGTGGACACGAAACCGGCGTCTCGCATCCAAGCCTGGCAGTCGGCTCCGGTGTAGTCGAACCCGCCGCGGGTCTCGATCAGCATGTTCAGGCTCATCAGCAGGCCGAATGCGTTCAAGCGTCGCTCGTCGTCGATGACGGCATCGTAGACGATCAGGGCCCCGCCGTTCGGCAGCGCGGCGAACGCCTTTTCCACAAGCTTCCGCTTCTCGGCAAGGTCCCAGTCGTGCAGGATGTGCCCCATCACGATCACATCTGCATTCGGCAGCGGGCCGTCGAAGAAGTTGCCGCTTTGAAAGCGGATGCGGTCAGCGAGGCCCTGCCGGGCGACGAACTCCTCGAAGATCGGCTGCACGGAGGGCAGATCGAAGCCGATGGCCTTAAGATGCGGATGGGCGCGCGCGACCACCACCGGCACCATCCCTTGCGCCGCGCCCACATCGGCGAATGTCGTGTACTTCGACCAGTCGAACTTGGCGGCGATCGCCTGCGCCGCACCGGCGCTGATCCCGCTCATGGCCTCGAGGAACCCGCGCAGCCGTGCGGGCTCCGCATAAATCGCGGCGAAGAAGTCATCGCTATGCTTTGCTTCGTTCTGCGGCTCTCCGGTGCGCAGGGCTTCCGTCAGCGAGCCCCAGAAACCGTAGAGCCGGGCATTGGCCATTTCGAGGATGCCGCCAATATAGGACGGCTTTGCCTTGTCGAGGAAGAGGTCCGTATCAGCGGCATTGCGATAGCGGCCGTCCTCGCGTTCGAGCAGCTTCAGGGCCACCAGGGTATCGAGGAAGTCGCGGGCCGCGCGGGGATGCAGTTTCAACCTGGCCTGCAGGTCGGACAGGTCGGCCGGGCCGGCTGCAAGCGCGGTAAAGACACCGAGCTCGACCGCGCTGAGCATGGCCTTGGAGGCCCAGAACCCCATGCCGAGCTGCATGATGTTGTCCGGTGTCGTTGCGCCCATCGCTCGTCTCCTCATCGATCTGTCGTTGAACGGCATCCGGGATTGGCGCTAAAACCGAGGCGGTCGGGCAGCGCTGGCAAGTCGAGGACGTTCCGTCTCGTCGAGGCTTCCAGCCGGCAAAAATAGAGCGTTTTGCTAGGGGCTGCAATTAATCAAGAAGCACTAGCTAAGAGCTCTTCGGCCGCCTCTTTTATGACAAGAGTTGTAGCCCGCTTCCGTTCAGGAGCGGAGTCCGTATCCATGCCGCACGGCATCGAATGACGCCCTCGGGCGGCATGGCGGTAAGGTCGAAGCGTAGGCGTCAGCCCCCATCTTCGAGGGACTAATGGATGGTAATGTGCCAGGTCGTCGCAATAGGTGGCCGAAGGCAGTCCCCCCGCAACTCGACGTTTTTGTCCCGTGAGGACTAGCCCCGAGACATGGTCAGTTCCTGGCGGCGTTGGATCGTTAACGTATCAAATCCCGCGTTATTGATACGTTAACATTCCATAGATCGCTTGCCATGCATCACCAGGATGATATGTTTGCAGATCAATGGAACTATGTATGAGCCGTTAAGGTTTCAAAATGAGCGAATACAGTGAAATGTTGCAGGAAATCGGCAATCGCTTGCGTGACGCTCGAATAGCTGCCCATCTGACCCAGGAACAGGTGGCAGACCTCGCCGGGATATCGAGGCCCCGGTACCGAGATATCGAGAAAGGGACCGCGGCGGCGCGCGCCACAACGCTCATCAATATCGCCCGCGCACTCGGTCTCGAACTGATGCTCGTTCCTCAAGCAATCGTACCCGCGATCAGGGCGCTTTCGCGGCCTGTGGAGGACGATGACCTGCCGGCTTTTGCACCGGAACCCGATGGGGAGCGATGATGGCAGCCAGCTACAGCCCGCCCAAGAATATACAGGCGCTGAACGTTCTGCTCCAATCCGAAAAAATTGGCACGATCGTTCGTACACCTGGCGATTTCAATGCGTTCAGTTTTCAGGAGAGTTACCGCGCGGGCGGCGGGCTGCCAATCCTGAGCCTCTCGTTTCGCGCAGCTGATGGCGGGGTGCGGAAGGATCCACGGCCAATTGCCGGCGCCCTACCGCCATTTTTTGCTAACCTCCTTCCCGAGGACAAGTTGCGCGAGGCAATGGAAAGACATCATGCCGGCAATGTTCGGCCGGGAAATGATTTCGATCTTCTCGCCGCGCTTGGGGCCGACCTGCCAGGTGCGGTTCGTGTTGTTCCAGAGAAGGGGACATCAGTCATACCGCTCGCTGAGGTGGCTGCGCAGCCAAAGGTTCGCTTTTCGTTGGCCGGCGTTCAGATGAAGCTCTCGGTTATGAAGAACACGGGAAAAGGAGGCGGGCTAACGCTTCCCATCCGTGACGGCGAAGGGCAGTACATCGCCAAGTTCCCGTCTACGGCATTCCCGGGGGTTTCCGAGAATGAGTTCGCCAACCTAGCTCTTGCGCAGGCCATAGGGATGGATGTTCCGGCCCGGGAACTCGTCGAAAAGTCGGATTTTGCGGGGATTCCGGAAGAATTTGCTACAATGACCGACGGCAAGGTGTTGCTGGTCAGGCGCTTCGACCGGGCAGAGGGCGGCGCGCGTATTCATATTGAGGACTTCGCACAGGTCTTCGGTGCCTACCCATCGCGCAAGTACGACGGTGCGGCCTACCACGATATAGCGAGTGCACTCAACGTCGCTGTCTCACAAGCCGCCGCCCTGGAGTTTGTCCGTCGGCTGACAGTGGCTGTGCTCACGGGCAACGGAGATATGCATCTGAAGAACTGGTCGATCATTTATCCCGAAGACGGAAACACTCCAGCGTTGGCTCCTATCTATGATGTGCTTTCGACCATCCCTTATATTCCCGCTGATGCGATGGCACTTTCGTTGGGCGGCGAACGAGCGTTTAAGGCTCTCTCGGCCCCGCGATGGAAATCCTTCGCAAACCGGGCTCGCCTTCCCGAGCCTGCAACCCTTCGGGCCGTCACCGAAACGGTCGAGCTCGTCAACGAGCGCTGGTGGACATTGCCGGAACGTGACGTTGTTCCGTCAGCTGTGCTAGAGAGGATCGACGCTCACATTAAGGCTCTGACGCCAGTCCTTGACACCTGTTCAAGAAAATAGTGATCAACTTCCTATGATGGGGGGAAGATCGATACGAATGCCAGCTCTTGCCGGACAAAAAAGGGATGGCGGTCCAGCGGGCAGCGCAGTTCTCCGGCTGGTATGTCTTCTTCCTGGCAGGGACGGCCGCGATCGGTCTCATTCCGGCTATACCGTTCATGATAATCGGCTACATGCGGGCGGAAGCGCGTGAACGCTGGTCTCTTAGCCTTTCCCTGGCGATCGGCGCCACGCTCGTGACGGCAGCGCTGCTCGGTCTCGTACCGGCCATCGTCATTGGGGGGCTGGGACGCTCCTTGTCTCGGCGCTTTGGGCAATCATGTTCCCAGATCTGCGAAAACGTGACCGCATCCTCGACTGATCGAGGCACTCGTTTCGCGCTCGATGGGCCGCGGCGTTTACTGCGGCCCGCCTTCACTAGACTCCCCAGCCTCTGTATGGGTTGTGGATCCCATAGCGTTCGCTCTGTTGTCGCTCAACTGTCGATGGTTGCCGCCATGGCACGGATAACAAGAACGGCCGAAGCAGCGCCTGGGTCGACGTGGCCAAGGGAGCGTTCGCGCACACGGGCTGCCCGACCCTTGGCCGCCACCATCGATCGGGTCGCGTTGGCCCCGGCGTCGGCGGCGGCAACGACATCGCTCCAGAACTCAGCGCTGGTCTTCTTGTCTGCGAGTGCTGCGGCGGCGGCGTCGGCCGCTGGCAACCAGGCATCCAGCATGGTCTTGTCGCCGCGCTGGCCCTTGCCACGCTCGCAGATGCCCGAGCCAATGGCGTCGATCATGGCCGCTGCGGTGGCAAGGTTCAGTTCACTGGCGCCCGCAAGCGCCTGTGCGGCGCGACGAAAGGCGGTCGCGTAAAGCGGACCCGTCGATGCGCCAACGGCGTTGAGGAAGGCGCCGGCCGCCGTCGCCATCACATCGGAGGGCTGCACCCTGTCGACGTCGATCTTTGCGAGTTCGGCTTTCACCGCAAGAAAACCCAACGACATCGTTGTGCCGTGGTCGGCGTCACCAATCGCCCCGTCCAGTTCGGAAAGATGATCCTTCTCGGCCTCAACGGCGGCAGAAATCGCCTCGAACATAGCGATGAGGCGGCGCACCGCGTTTTCCGACATCATTATCCTCCCAGAACGTCGCGGGGTATGGCGTTCGTGGCCCGGACCCCGTGACGGAATATCAATTGATACGCAGGAAAGCCGTTTCGCAAGGATGGCGCAACAGTTCGGTCAGTTCCTGGTCGAGATGCAGAATGGAGATGGAAGCTCCAACCATGTCGAGTGAGGTGCAATAGTGCCCAATCCAGTTCGCTTCAATCCGAATATTCTTGGCTTCCAGCCTTTGGGCGACTCTCCGGAAAAGGATGTAGAGTTCCATCATCGGTGTGCCGCCGAAGGAGTTGACGAGCACGGCAACGCGGTCGCCGGGGGCGGCCTTCATCTCCTTGAAGATGTTGTCCATGATGCTGTCGGTGATTTCGTCTGCGGATTTGATCCGCTCGCGCGTGACCCCCGGCTCGCCATGGATGCCCATCCCGATCTCCATGTCATCGGGCCCGATCTCGAAATTGTGCCTTCGGGTCTGCGGCATCGCGCAGGGTTCGAGCGCCACGCCGACGGTGTAGGTGCGCAGGTTTGCCTTTCGCGTGACTGCCTCGCAGGCTGCAAGCGGGAGGCCGCGATCACAGGCAGCACCGGCGATCTTGAAGATGAAGAAGTTTCCGGCAACGCCACGGCGTCCCTCGCGGTCTTCGACCGGCGACGATGCGATGTCATCGGTGGTGAGCACCGTGCGGACTTTGATGCCTTTCTCCTCGGCGATCTCCGCCGCCATCTCGAAGTTCATCACGTCACCCGCATAGTTGCCGTAGACGAAGAGCACGCCCTCGCCGCCCGAGGCAGCCGCTGCGCATTGCACGATCGGGTCGGGTGGCGGCGAGGAGAAGATATTCCCGACGGCCACGGCATCGGCGAGCCCCTTGCCGACATAGCCGAGAAAGCATGGCTCGTGGCCCGTGCCGCCGCCAATCACCAGTCCGACTTTCCCAGACCTTGGGCCGTTGCGGGCGACCAGCGCACGATTGGAGCCGTTGATCGGCTGCAGATAGTCGCTATGCGCGCGAACGGCGCCGTCGAGCATCTCCTCGACCACCTGGTTCGGGTTGTTCAGGAACTTCTTGACGTGGGTTCGGTAGGAGCTTGGCGCCGGCGCGACTTTTGGCTTCTGGGATAGCCTCGCATCGAGACTTGTAACGCCGTCTGCCCGAAGGATGCCGTGTCCCGTTGCCGCATCGGTGATCAGCACGTTGGCGTAGCCGCCGCGCAGTGCTGCAAGCAGGGCCGGAACCTTGTCGAAGCCGCCTGCAACGAGAATGCGCGTGTCGATCTTGCGCAGCATGTCGAGCGAGATGCCGACCGTGCGGTCGTCGAGCGGGCCTGCGACCGGTCGGCCTCGCTCGTCGATAAAGCGTCCCGCGACGACGCCGACGGCCCCGGCTGCCAGGTAGTGCTGCAGCGAGACGGATTCGAAGAAGCCGCTGGTGTGGATCGTCGAGTTTGGTCGCAGCGAGGAAATGCCAAACAGCATTCGATTGGCGCGCCCGAGCGTTTGGAACTGTTCCTGCAGCAGCGGTTCGTCCAGCAACATGGTGCGCATTGCCGGCGATTTGACGATGGCCGGGGCGGTGATGTTGACGCATCGCGCCGAGACAGACTGAGCGATTGCGGCCGCACAGAGCTCGGGCGTGTAGGCAAAGGTTGCGGTGGTGCCGCCAGTCGCCTGGACGACGGTCATGTCCTGGAGCGCCGCAATATCGGCATGTTCGCCGACGGAAAGCACGGTGCGCCCCCAGGCGACCGCGAGCGTGTCCCCGGACTTCAGGAGCTTCGGTAGCGCCTGTGCGGCGGCTACGCCAAGCCGGTCGATGAGCGGTCGCGCGTTGTCGTCGCTTGGGACCACAAGGCAGTCGGTCAGGCCGAAATGCCGCTTCAATTCCTGCGCGATCGTCAAGGAGGCCAGCCGCGCCGGCTCCAGGGAGATGTGGACGATACCTTTTTCGCGCGCGTCCGCCAGATAGCTGTTGACCGTCGCGCGTGAGACGCCCATGGCGTCGGCGATCTCGCCCTGGGTCATGCCGTCTTCGTAGTAGAGCCAGCAAGCCCACACATAGGGGTCATCGCCGTAGCGCAGCGGGATTGCGTCCGACGTATCGCTCGCACCGCCGCGATTGGCGCCGCCCTTGCGTGGAGAGGGTGTCTTGGTCGTCATCTGGTCTTTTTCTTCCCCTGTTTTGGCTCGGGAGGATGGAAGCAACGTCGTGCTTTTGCAACCTCATAACCGCATGGGGCGGGGCGCGACCCCAGCCTATTTCACCGGGATCGCGCAGGCCCTGGGAGAAGGTCATCGGCCGCGGCAAGCTTGTCGCCGCGGCGCGCAGGTGTCAGGCGAGGCGCGCCTGGGCGCCAAGCGAAAGTTCCTTGAGGATGATTGCGCAGGACGTCGCGCCTGCGTCGAGCACGCCGAGCGAGCGCTCGCCGAGCCGGCTGGCACGGCCGATCTTGGCAACGAGGTCGCGCGTCGAGTCGCGGCCGGCTTCGGCGGCGGCAATCAGGGCGTCGAGAGCTTCGGAGAAGCTCTTGCCGGACGAGACAGACCCGTCGAAGGCCTCAATGGCCGGAACGAGCGTGTCGATCAGCGTCTTGTCGCCGACCTTGGCGGAGCCGATCGACTGAATGCCCTCAAGCCCCGCGTGCAGCATACGGCTGTAGGCTGCCGTGTCGATGGCCGGCACGCCGTCGAGCTTTTCGGCAAACTCCGTGAACATCACCCCGTAGAGCGGGCCCATCGAGCCGCCGATCTCGGTCATCAGCACGGTGCCGAGCGTGTCCAGCGCCTCCGACAGGGTGGCTTCCCTGTCCTTCAGCCGATCGGCTGCCATGCCGAAGCCCTTGGCCATGTTGACGCCGTGGTCGCCATCGCCGATCTTGCCGTCGATCTCGCTCAGATAGGCGCGGTTCTCGATGATGCGTTCTGCGAGCGACAGTACGATCGCGCCGGCATTGGCGTTGCTACACGTCTGCATGATGCGCTTCCTTCGGCACAGGATGGTGGTGCAGCGGACCTCGACGTCGAGGAGCGCCTTGAGTTCGTCGTCGAGTGCCAGCACGGTCAGCGTCGCGCCGACCATCTCCAGCGATGTGAAGTAGTTGCCGATATAGGTCCGGTAGATGCTAAGGCCGCGGGCGGTGATTTCCTTCTCGATCGTGTCGTTCAGGATGTAGAGCTCGTTGAGCGGCGTGGCGCCGAGGCCCGAGACCAGGACCGCAACCTCGGTTCCGGACGCCAGGTTGTGGTCGTCGAGCACGATCTGGCACATGTCCTTGGCGACTTTGTCGGCGGTCTTCAGCGCTTCGACCCGTACGCCCGGTTCGCCGTGGTGGCCGATGCCGACTTCCATCGTGCCGGGCTCGATCTGGAAGTTCGGATGGCCGACGGCGGGAAGCGTGCAGGGACCAAGACCGACGCCGATCGAGCGGCAATTGTCGATCGCCTTCTGCGCGGTCGCGCGTACCTCTTCGAGGCTTGCGCCTTTGGCCGCCTTGGCGCCGCCGATCTTCCACATGAAGATCTCGCCGGCGACGCCACGGCGCTTCTCGCGCTCCTCCGGCGGTGCCGAGCAGACGTCGTCATTGGCAACGACCGTCAGCACCTCGATGCCATCCTTGGCCGCAAGTTTGGTGGCCATCTTCACGTTCATGTTGTCGCCGGCATAGTTGCCGTAGAGGCAGACGACCCCCTTGCCGCCGTTGGCTTCGCGGATCGCATCGTGGAAGCTCTTGGCGGTCGGTGAGGAGAACAGCTCCCCGACGGCAACGGCATCCAGCATGTTGCGGCCGGTGTAGCCGATGAAGGCCGGCTCGTGGCCGGAGCCGCCGCCGGTGACGACGCCGACCTTGCCGGCAACCGGCGCACCCTTGGCGACGACCACGCGCGGGTTGTCAGCCAGGCGAACGATGTCGGAGTGAGCCTTGACGAAGCCCTTGACGGTGTCCTCGACCACCTCGTCGGGATTGTTGATGAACCTTTGCATGGTGTCTCCTGTAATGGGGTCGTGCTTCGTCAAAGAATGGTGTAGCCGCCGTCGATCAGGAGATCGGCGCCGTTGATCATGTCGGCTCCCGCCGACGCCAGGAACACGGCGGCCGCCGCGATCTCTTCCGGATAGGCGAAGCGGCCGGCCGGGATACGCTTCTTGGCTGCTTCCCCCTTCTCACCGTTCCAGGCCTTCTTGCCGAGTTCGGTCAGAACGATGGTCGGCGAGATCGTGTTGACTGTGATGCCGTGCTTGCCCCATTCGGCCGCAAAGGTCTTCGACATGCCGATGACGCCGAACTTCGATGCGCAATAGGCAACGTGGTCTTCGATCGCGACGGTGCCGGCCTGGGAGGCGAGATTGACGATCTTGCCGCCCTTGCCGGCTGCGATCATCGCTCGCCCGACCGCCTGGGTGACGAGGAAGCTGCCCTTCAGATTGATGGCGATGGTCTTGTCCCAATGGTCGAGCGACAGATCTTCGGCCGGGGCCAGGAAGACGACGCCGGCGCTGTTGACGGCAATGTCGATGCCACCGAACGCGGCGACCACGCTGGAGACGGCCGCATTGACCGAGGCTGCGTCCGAAACGTCGCAGGCGAAGGGCCTCGCGCCACCGCCGAGTGCCTCGGCTTTTGCGCGCGCAACCTCCTCGTTGATGTCGAGCACGGCCACTTTGGCGCCCTTGGCGGCAAAGGCGCTGGCGATGGCCGCACCGATGCCGGAGGCGCCGCCGGTGACGAGGGCAACCTTGCCGGTCAGCGGGAAGTTGAGGTCGATCTGGGGGGTGGTCTCGGTCATGTCGTTGTCCCTCGGCGGTTGGAAAGCGGGGCGGGCAGGCCGCCCCGCCAGCATTGGCGTTACTTGCGGGCTTCGAGCAGCTTGTCGACGTTCTCGGTCGTGACCGGGGTCCACGGAACGTTGTATTCCTTGTCCTTGCCGTCGTTGAACGGCATGTCGGGATACTGCGCCCAGATGTCGGACTGCGGCTTGTAGTCGCCCTTCCTCGCCTGGAAGATCGCGATGTCGAGCGCGCCCTGCGCCTGGGCGCGGGCATCCTGCAGGATCGAGGTCATCGTGCCTTCCTTGACGGCCGTCAGAGCGTCGGTCACGCCGTCGATGCCGGCAATGGCGAAATCGTCGACCTTGAGGCCGGCCGATTTGATCGCCTCGATTGCGCCGAGCGCCATCTCGTCGTTCTGGCCGATGACGCCGTTGATCTGGCCCTTGTGAGCAGTGAGCCAGTTTTCCATCAGCGTCTGGGCTTCCGCACGCGACCAGTTGGCGGTCTGCTGTTCCAGGACCTTGACGTCGGGGCACTCGGCGAGCGCCTTCTTGTTGCCTTCGAGACGGGAGATCTGCGCCGACTGGCCGATCGGGCCTTCGATGATGACGACGTTGCCCTTGCACCCGATCTTGTCGAGCACGGTCTTGGCTTCCATGTAGCCCGAGACCGTGTCGTCCGATCCGACATAGGCGGTCAAGAGATCCGAGTTGACGCGCGTATTGGAGCCGACGACCGGGATCCCGGCGTCGTGTGCGGCTTGAACGGCGGTTGCGCCGGCCTCGATGTCGATTGGCACGAAGATGATCGCGTTGAATTTCTGCGTGATCATCGTGTTGAACTGTTCCTGCTGGACCAGCGCATCGTAGCGGCCATCAAATACGGTCAGTTCGACTTCACCGCTCTTGACGGCGGGGTGATCCTCGAGGGCCGCCGACCAGATCTGCATAAACTCGGCGTTGAGGCCGTAGGGCGCGGCACCGATCTTGATCTTTTCTTGCGCGACTGCTGATGACGCCAAGAGGGCCGTGGCGGAAGCCAGGGCAATCACGAGTTTCTTCATGCTACTCCTCCATATTGTGGTTTCCGCTGCCTTCATGGCGCACGGACTGGTTGACAGCCGCCGCCAGGCGGCCGTTGTCTTGAGGGTCAGAGACCCTGATTGCGTTTCTGGTCGAGCATCACGGCGCCAACGATCAGCGCGCCCTTGAGGACTTGCTGGTAGTAGGACTGGATGCCCATCAGATCGAGGCCGTTGTTCATCACGCCGATGATCAGCGCCCCGATCAGCGTTCCCGTGACGCGGCCGACGCCACCCGAAAGGCTGGTGCCGCCGATGACGACCGCGGCGATAGCATCGAGTTCATAGGCGATGCCGGCCTGCGGCAGGGCGGAGCCGGTGCGGGCCGAGAGCATCATGCCTGCAAGGCCCGAAAGACCGCCGGAGATGACGTAGACGAGGAAGCGGATCCGGGTGACGTTGATGCCCGAAGTCTTGGCAGCATGCGGATTACCGCCCACGGCGTAGATGTAGCGGCCGAAGCGCGTGCGGGTCAGGATCCACCACGAGGCGAGAAAGACGGTCGCAAGCAGGATGACCGGCATCGGAATGCCAAGGATGTTGCCCGTTCCGATCCAGCGGAACTCAGGCGTGAGAGCCGGCACGGGCTTGCCGCCGCCATAGATCAGCGTCATGCCGCGGGCGGCAGACAACATGCCGAGGGTGGCGACGAAGGCCGGGACCGAGAAGCGCGAAACGATGAAGCCGACGATGATGCCGCAGGCGACGCCGACGAGAATGCCGATCGCCAGTGCCACGAAGAAGGGGTAGGGCGCGCCGGCAACGCCGGCAGTGGCCGAGGTGGTCGCGAAGCTGGCGCTGACCATTCCGGCAAGGGCGACCACGGAGCCGACGGACAGGTCGATGCCGCGTGTCAGGATGACGAAGGTCATGCCGATCGCAAGCACGCCGTTGATCGACGTCTGCAAAAGCACGTTTGAGATGTTGCCGGGCGTCAGGAAGTACTCGTTGGAGAACGAGAGGATGACTGCCAGCAGCAGGAAGGCGAGAAAGATGCCGTATTCCTGGATCAGCGTGCCGCGCTTTTCGGCGCTGAACCAGCTTCTGGATGGGTTGTTTTCGATGTTGGACACGGTTCTCAGGCCCCTTTGATGTCGGACAAGCGCTTTTGGCGTCGATCTCGCGGGTGGTTCAGGTCGACAGATGGACGAGCGATTGGGCGTCGGTCGCCCGGCGGTCGTAGATGCCGGCGGATTTTCCCTGGCGCATTACTAGAATGCGGTCGGACATGCCGAGCACTTCGTCGATCTCGGAGGAAATCATGACGACGGTGCCGCCGGCTGCGGTGAAGTCACAGATGATGCGGTAGATTTCGCGTTTGGCCCCGACGTCGACGCCGCGGGTCGGCTCGTCGAGCAGGAGCAGTCGCGGTTGGCGCAGGAACCATTTGCCGAGCACCACCTTCTGCTGGTTACCGCCCGATAGGCCCGAGACCGGCATCGTGTCGCGTGCGGCCTTGATGCCGAAGCGAGCGATCATCTCGGCGCTCGCTGCGGCCTCGTCGCGCCCCTTTATGACGAAGCGCGGGCTCATTTCGGGAAGGCTCGCCAAGCAGATGTTGCCGCGAACGCTGTCGGCGAGATTAAGGCCGCTGACTTTCCTGTCTTCGGTAACGAGGGCGATGCCGCTCGCCATTGCGTCGGCCGGCTTGTTGACGCTGATCTGCTCGCCCTCGAGCCTCACGTCGCCTCGTGCCGGACGGTCGAGGCCGAACAGGCAGTTGAAGATCTCCGTGCGGCCCGAACCCATCAGCCCGTAGATGCCGAAGATCTCGCCCTTGCGCACCGAAAACGAGATGTCCTCGATCTTGCCCGGCAGTGTCAGGCCGGAGACTTCGAGGCCGATCGTGTCGGTCGGGTCGTTGGTCTTGATGTATTCCTCGCCGAGTTCCCGCCCGACGATCATCTTGATCAGGCCGGGGCGATCGATATTGGCAAGCAGGCCGCTGCCGACATAGCCGCCGTCGCGAAAGACCGTGTAGCTGTCGGCGATCTGGAAGATCTCCGAAAGCCGATGCGAGACGTAGACGACGCCCTTGCCCTCGGCCTTGAGGCGGGCAACCGCGGCAAACAGGTGCTGCGCCTCCTTCTCGCCAATCGCTGATGTCGGTTCGTCCATGAAAATGACCTCGGCTTCGTGGCTGAAAGCCTTGGCGATTTCGACGAGCTGCATCTGCGCGACCGAAAGGGTCATCATCGTCTGGGTGGCGCGGATGCCGAATTCCAGCCGATCCAGCAATTGCTGGGCATCCCGGTTCATCTTCTTGAAATCGATGCCGCCGAAGCGCCCTGAAGGTTCACGGCCGAGATAAATGTTTTCGGCCACCGTCATGTGCGGGACGGGGCTCAGTTCCTGCTCGATGATGGCGATGCCGGAGGCAAGCGCTTCGGCCGGATTGCCGTAGCGCACTTCCTTGCCACGCCGCCAGATCGTGCCGCCGTCGCGCTGCTGGATACCCATCAGGATCGAAAGGAAAGTGGACTTGCCGGCGCCGTTGCCACCGCAGAGCGCGTGAACGGAGCCGGCCTGAAGCTCCAGGCGGCCGTCGCGCAGGGCGGCGACGCCTCCGAACGACTTCTTCAATCCCTCAACTTTCAGCAATGGCTGCATGGTTTCCTCCACGCGTCGTCTATTTCGACAAAAATCACATCGAGATCGACAAATGTCAATGATCGAATTTTACTTTTGATAATTGAATGACGACTTTTGTAAAGTTGGAGATGCCGTGCGATATCACCCAAACGCACCGATCCTCGCAGGCCTTGTTGTTCAAGCCGGCGGAAATTCAGTTCCAGATCGCTGAAATCGGGGGGGCCACGCCTTCGGCCGCGGGAACTTGGGCCTCACATTGGCGGGAGTAACGCGGCAATTGGTTGCCGTCTTTGTCGCTGGCGCGACCGGGAATTTGAGGTGACGGCGGATGAGCGCGGCCGAACGACGAGGTTCGCGCAGGAATTGAGGTGACGCGCATGGAAGAAAACGCCGAAGAGGAGGCGGCCCGAGCCTCCTTACGGGCAAGGTCACGATTGTTTCGTGCGGAATAGGCGCTTTTCCAAGAATGTCTGCATGTCACGTCGCCCATCGGACACGCAGTAGACGACCACATCTGTACCTAAGATGCGGTAGATCATCCGCCAAGGCTTGTGGTGTAGTTCGCGATATTCGGTGATACCGACAGGAGCGAGCTCTTTGGGGATATTCCCGCGAGCGGGCATATCTTCAAGGCTCGATGCCGCAGCTTCGAGCTCACCGAGTATTCGCACGGCTGTCTCGACACCATCGCGTTCCGCAATGAAGCTATAGAGATCTTCGATATCCTGTTCGGCGTCTTCGGAGAATAGAACTCTGTAAGCCATCAGGATTTGGATACGCGTTGCCTGATCCGCTTGAACGTCTCGGCGGCCGGACGCAGGTTGCCCGCTTCGACCTGCTTGTTGGTAAGCGCAAGCACTTTCAGCAGGGCGATCGTCTCCTGCGTTTCCTCGTAAACCGTAACATCCTGCAGCACGGCTTTCGCTTCGCCGTGGACCGTGAGCACCACCGGTTCGCGATTTTCGGCAAGCGTCCGGACGATTTCAGGCGCGTGGGCCTTTAGGTAGCTGATGGGTTTCACTTGCTGCGAAAGCTTCATAACCGTCGTCTCCACTTAGACCAAAAGATAGGCCTTTAAATGGTCGAATGCAAATGGATGATCCTGCAGGGTCTTTGTAGAGGGCGATTTGGCGGCGGCTGCTCCGTTTGAAACGATAACGCCGCCCCGTTGATGCGCGAATGTTTCGACCGACCGTTCGACGGTCAGTGGCTGTCTGTCGAACTGACTCGTGATGGAGCTGTCAGCCGCTGAATGGCCCTTCTCCTGGCAAAATCATAGGCATGTTGAGGACACTCGCGAGTGCGCCGTCGTACGCAGAACAGGTGCAGGCTCGGGTCAATCCACCAACTGGATGAATGATACTGTTTTGTGGGTCGGCGCCCGATTTCGGCGCCTTTGCGGGGGAGAGGCCGAACGCGGTCCGACTGTCGCCGCCAATGCGGCAATCGAGGCTTGGTCAATCGCTCTCGCCCGGGACGAGCGTCATGGGCCAGAGGAGCCGCGCAGATCTCGCCGGGTAAATGTCTGCAAAAGCAGGCATCGTACCAAGCAGGGATTCGGCAAGTGCTATGCCAAGATCGCGCAGCGACAGACTGAAAGCCGTCAATCGGGGCGACAGGAATTGCGAATGCGGACTTTGACGGCCGATGATCGCCATGTCTCGCCCAGGTCTGATACCAGCTTCCACCAGCCCACGATAAAGGCCGACGGTGATCGCTTCGTTGATCAGCACGATTGCGGTCGGGCGTGTCTCGAGTGCGCTCAATTCGCGGGCGATCTGGTATCCGCCTGCCTCGTTCGGGGTTGACCGGAAAATGTGGCGCTCGTCGAGATGCAGCCCATGTCGGGCAAGGGTCGCCCGGCACTGATCTTCAAACACATAGCCCAGGTTCATGTCGTCATGCGGTCGTGTAATCGCGATGTGCTTGTGGCCGCGGGCGACGAGCCGATCGACGGACGCCTCGGCCATGCCTTCGAAATCCAGATCGAGCCAGGGTTGACCGACATCGGTCAGGCTTCGTCCCAGTGTGATGAACGGGATCTTGCGCTTGGACAATAACTCGAAGCGGGCATCGTTGCGCCGGGTTGCCGAAAGGATGATGCCGTCGGCAAAACCACGCGCAACGACACGCTTCAAATAGTCGTTCGGGTCCTCCTCGGACGAGCAGAGCAGGGCAACGAGATCGAGCTTGTGACGGGCAAAGACGGTCTGGACGCCGTCGAAGACGCTCATGAAGAAGGTGTCGCCCTGGCCGGTAATTTCGGACCCGGTCTGCATCATGAAGCCGATGACGCCGGTCGCCCCTTTTCGGAGCGCGCGGCCAGATTGGTTGGCGACGTAGCCAAGCGATTCCGCTGCTTCGAGCACCCTTTTTCTGGTCTCTTCGTTGACGTCGGGCTTACCGTTCAGCGCTCGGGAAACCGTGCCAATCGAAATATCGAGGTGTTCGGCAAGCTCGCGAATCCCCTTCATTTTTCCGCGTTCCTCCCCAGACCCGCGACTGGTCATTTTCACACCTCTTGACATAAAAACCCTTTGCCGCATAGTGGCGTAAACGTTTACGGAAGCCAATTGAGGAGTTGCTGCTTCCGTTTCTTGGAGGAAATCACGTGCGATACAGAGCCGTTTTGTGCGGGTGCGGAGCTATGGCCAAGGGCTGGCTGAGGGCGCTGACGGAGAGCGATGTTCTTCGCGAGAAAGTGGAGATTGTCGGCCTCGTCGATCTCGATCAGGCGACCGCTGAGGCGCTTGCTGCCGAGTTCAGCCTTCGTGGCATCATAATCGGAACGGACCTGCCGGCGGTTCTTCGCGAGAGCCGGGCCGATCTTCTGTTCGATATCGTCGTTCCGGCCGCGCGCCGCGCAGTGGTGGCTGCCGGCCTTGCGAACGGTTGCCACGTCTTGAGCGAAAAACCGATGGCTGCCACGCTCGAAGAGGCGCGCGAACTGCGTCGGCTTGCCGCTGAGGCATCGCGGACACATGCGATCGTTCAAAACCGTCGCTTCATCAGCGGCGTTCGGCGCATACGCCGCCTCATCCAATCCGGCGCTCTCGGTGAACTGACGGCGTTGCATTGCGACTTCTTCCTTGGTCCGCATTTCGGAGGATTTCGCGAGCAGATGGACAACGTCCTATTGCTCGACATGGCCATTCACACCTTCGATGCCGCGCGCTTCATGTCGGGCAAGGATCCGCTCGCGGTCTATTGCCACGAATATAATCCCGAGGGCTCCTGGTATCGCCATGGCGCCGCTGCCAATGCGATCTTCGAGTTCTCCGACAATGTCGCGTTTACCTACCGCGGTTCCTGGTGCGCGGAGGGAGCCAGCACCAGTTGGGAAAGCGCGTGGCGCATCACCGGCTCGAAGGGCACTTTGCTTTGGGATGGCGGCGATCGCTTCGATGCAAATGTCGTCACGGGTCAGGAAGGTTTCCTGCGCACCATCGAGCCGATTGCGGTGCCCGATGCCGAAGACCTCGCCGACACGCACGGACATGCAAGCGTGCTCGAGCGTTTCATCCGCGCGATCGATGCGGGAACGGTGCCGGAAACAGACGGCAGCGACAACATCAAGAGCCTTGCCATGGTCTTCGGCGCAATCGACAGCGCGCGGGACGGCAAACGCGTCACCATAGCAGCCTAGGGAGCCTGTTTTGACCAACCCCAGCAAATCCATCCGCATTGGCACGATGATCTCCGCCACGAAGGGTGGCGCCGACAGGCGCATCGGCCAGATCGCCGACATGGGCTTCGAGAGCTTCGAGCCCTTCTTCTGGCAAACGACCAATGGCCAGGACCTCGCCGAGCTTGGCAAGCGTTGCGTGGCCGCAATAGGTGATCGCGACATCACCATCTCAACGCTTGGCATGTTCGGCAATCCGTTGGAGACGACCGCGATCGACGAAGAGACCTTGCAGGGTTGGCGAGACTGCATCGACAATGCCCACCACTTCGGCGCTACTTGCGTTGCCGGTTTCACCGGCCGCCTTCGCGGCAAGCCTTTGACCGACAGCCTGCCGCGGTACAGGAAAATCTGGTCCGAACTGTCGAAGCGTGCAGCCGATAAGGGCGTGAGGATCGCATTCGAGAATTGCGCCATGGACGGCAACTGGCATACCGGCGACTGGAACATCGCGCATAATCCGGACGCCTGGGAGTTGATCTTCAACGAGACGCCGGACGATCACATCGGGCTCGAATGGGAGCCATGCCATCAGATGGTCTATCTGATCGATCCGCTGCCGCAGATCCGCAAATGGGCAGCCAAGATCTTCCACGTGCACGGCAAGGACGCGACCATCCGCTGGGATGTCATCCGCGAGCACGGGATCTTCGGCAAGGAGAAGTTCGTCTTCATGCGTACACCCGGCTTTGGCGACACCAACTGGACCGATGTGATTTCCGAACTTCGGCTGGGTGGCTGGTCCGGCTCGATCGACATCGAAGGCTGGCATGATCCGGTCTATCGCGACGAACTGGAAATGACCGGCCAGGTCCATGGCCTGAATTACCTCAAGACGTGCCGGGGCGGCGACTTCGTCGCCGACCCGGTCTGAGACGTGCATGCTCAGCCGGCATGGAGGATGCCGGCACGGGGATAATCAAAGGAGGAGAAAATGGCTATCCGCGGATCCGCAATCCTGGGCGCGTTCGCCCTTGCAGGTGTCTCTCTATTCGGTCTGTCTGCCAAGGCGGAAGATGTCACGATCAGCGTCTGGTCGCTCGATCGCGATATTCAACCCGCACCGAACCTGATTTCGGACTTCAACAAGTTGAACACCGGCATCAAGGTCGAGTATCGCCAGATCCAGTTCGACGATGTCGTCAGCGAGGCGATGCGTGCCTATTCGACCGGGCAGGCACCCGACATCATCGCCATAGACAATCCGGAGCATGCACTTTTTTCGTCGCGCGGCGCGTTCCTCGATCTCACCGACATGATCGCCAAGTCGACGGTGGTCAAGACGTCGAACTATTTTCCCGGACCTCTCGCCTCCACGATGTGGGATGGCAAGAACTACGGGCTTCCCAAGGCGACGAATACGATTGCGCTCTACTACAACAAGGACATGTTCAAGGCGAAGGGCCTTGATCCTGACAAGCCGCCGCAGACATGGGACGAACTGGTCGAAGCGGCCCGCAAGCTGACGGACCCCGCGGCCAATGTTTACGGGATCGCATTCTCGGCCAAGGCGAATGAGGAGGGGACCTTCCAGTTTCTCCCCTGGGCCCAGATGGCCGGCGGTGGCTACGAGCACATCAATTCGGATGGCGCCGTCAAGGCGCTCGACATCTGGAAAACCATCATTACGGAGAAACTGGCTTCGCCCGACACGCTGACCCGCGGCCAGTGGGATTCGACCGGCACCTTCAACTCCGGCAACGCCGCCATGGCCATTTCAGGTCCGTGGGAACTCGACCGGATGGTGAAGGAGGCGAAGTTCGACTGGGGCGTCGCGCTGTTGCCAGTGCCCGAGCTTGGTGCGGAGCGTTCGTCGGCGATGGGCGATTTCAACTGGGCGATCTTTTCCAATACGCAACACCCTGCCGAAGCGTTCAAGGTGCTCGAGTACTTCGCCTCGCAGGACAATCGCATGTTCAAGGACTTTGGCCAGCTTCCAGCCCGTTCCGACATCGCTATTCCGGAGACTGGCGTGCCGCTCAAGGACGCGGCCCTCAAGGTTTTCAATGAGCAGCTCAAATACGCAAAGCCGCGCGGACCCCATCCGGAATGGCCGAAGATCTCCAAGGCGATCCAGGATGCGATCCAGGCAGCGTTGACCGGGCAGATGACGCCAAAGGATGCGCTCGACCAGGCTGCTGAAAAGATAAAGGCAGTCCTTGGCTAAAGCTTTTGGCAAGGCGGCCTGCACGCTTCGGCATGTGAACCGGAGTGGACAGCCGCCTTCCATTCAGCTTGCTCGATCGCCATTAGGCGCAGGAGCTAAAAACGTGTAACCCATGCTGGCTGTGTCGGCATGCCCTTGGTCGTTCTCGTTTGCAGGCCACCAGTACCAGCCCGTGTGTGCTGGCGCCTCGGCGGCGGAGGAACACATGAAACGCCTTCTATCCAGCCTGATTGACGGCCGCGGCTTCGATGTCGGCCTTGTCAGCCTGCCGCTCGCATTCCTCATCACCTTGTCCGGCCTGCCGTTGCTCTATAACATCGCCATGAGCTTTCAGGAGGTCGACATGTTCAGCCTCGGCAGCTTCTGGCGCCCCTTCGTCGGCCTCAAGAATTATAGGGATCTGTTCGCTCAGCCTGAGACGTGGCCGATCCTGGTCAATACCGCGACCTTCGTCACAGCCTCGATCACCGGTCAGTTCCTTGTCGGCTTTGGCCTGGCACTGTTCTTTTGGACGAATTTTCCAGGCGCATCCTGGGTGCGGGGTCTGTTTCTGGTTTCCTGGGTGATGCCCGGCCTTGTGGTAGGCGCGATCTGGAATTGGATCCTGTCGGGCGATTTTGGCGTGCTCAACTTCATACTGCGAGAAACGGGCCTCATCGACAGCAACATCTTCTGGCGCTCGGACCCCGGTTACTCCCTCTGGGCCGTCATAATCGCAAACATCTGGCTCGGTACCTCCTTCAACATGATCCTGCTGTCCGTTGGTCTGTCGGCCATTCCGCGGGATCTTTATGAGGCGTCCGAATTGGATGGCGCCAATGTCTGGCAACGCTTCTGGACGATCACCCTGCCGATGATGCGTTCGTCCATCGGGGCGATTGTCGCTCTGGGGCTCATTTTCACGCTGCAGCAATTCGATCTTTTCGCCTCGATCACCTCGGGAGGGCCGAACAATGCCTCCAACGTCACGCAGTACTGGGCCTGGGACTTGTCCTTCCGGCAGTACGATTTCGCCAAGGGCGCGACGATCTCGGTGATCATGATCGTCTTCGTGATGATCGCTTCGGTCGTCTACGTGCGGTCGACACGGCATGAGGTGCGCGGATGAGCAATGTATCCCGGGATCGCCTGCTTCTCGCCGTCGCGATCATCCTCGCCGGCATCTATCTCTTCCCGCTCTACTGGATGTACATCACCACGATCAAATCGGGATCAGAGATGTTTGCGACCCCGCCGACTTTCTGGCCGAGCGATCCCCAGTGGCAAATCTTCGGCAATGTCTGGCAGAGCCGGAACATGGGCCGATATATCTGGAATTCCCTGGTTATCGCCTGCGGAGCAGTCAGTGTCATCACGGTGCTCGGTGTCGGCTGCGCTTACGTGCTGGCGCGCTACCGCAACATCTGGATCGATATCGGGCTGTTCCTCATTCTCATGTTGCAGGTCCTTCCGGCGTCGCTGATGATCACGCCGATCTTCGTGGGCTTTTCGCAAGTTGGGCTGCTCAACTATCCGCGGCTTGCGGTCATCCTTGCGATTGCGGCCAAGAGCATGCCGTTCTTCGTCGTCCTGGTACGCGCGACCTTCATGAGCGTGCCACAGGAATTGGAGGAAGCAGCGCTCGTCGACGGTAACTCCCGGGTCGGCGCTTTCTTCAATATCGTCCTGCCTCTGGCACGAAACGGCATCCTCGTCAGCGCCATCCTGATCTTCATGCAGGCGTTCGGTGAGTTCGTCTATTCGAAGTCGATGATCCAGGCCGTCGAACTGCAACCGGCAAGCGTGGGTCTGAACTCCTTCATGGGGCCGAACACCAATGAATGGAACAACATCATGGCCTATGCGGCGATCTACGTGACGCCGATCCTCGCCATCTTCGTCCTCCTGCAACGCCGCATCGTCTCTGGCCTTACCTCGGGAGCGCTCAAATGACCGCCCAGATCGAACTGACGAACGTCAACAAGTATTACGGCGCCTATCACGCGCTGAAGGACATCGAGCTGTCGATCCGCAAGGGCAGCTTTACCGCTCTCGTCGGTCCTTCCGGTTGCGGGAAGTCGACCCTGCTGCGGTCGTTGGCCGGCCTTGAGGGCATATCATCAGGTACGCTCAAGATCGCTGGCGAGGTGATGAACGCAGTGCCGCCGCGCAAGCGCGATGTGGCGATGGTGTTCCAGTCATACGCGCTCTATCCGCACATGACGGTCGAGGAAAACCTGACCTACAGCTTGCGCATCAAGGGCGTTGCCAAGGCCGAGCGCAAGAAGGCGGCCAACGAGGTTGCCTCTGTGACCGGACTTACGCATCTGCTCGGGCGCTACCCGCGTGAGCTTTCCGGCGGCCAGCGGCAGCGCGTGGCGATGAGCCGGGCGATTATCCGGCACCCAAAGGCGTTTCTGTTCGACGAGCCGCTCTCCAATCTCGATGCGGCACTTCGCGTTCATATGCGTAAGGAGATCCGCGCGCTGCACGACCGGCTGGGCGCAACGTCGGTCTATGTCACCCACGATCAGGTGGAAGCAATGACGATGGCCGACCATGTGGTCATCATGCGTGACGGCGTCATCGAGCAACAGGGTAGCCCACTTGAGCTTTATGACCGGCCGGCCAACAAGTTCGTCGCTGGTTTCATCGGCTCCCCCGCCATGAATTTCCTGCCCGCGGTCGGCAGTCAGGATGGACGGTCGATCATTCTGGACCTTGGGGTCAAAAAAACGATCGCGCTTGACCGGACCGTACAGCCGGGGCGTGCCCTAAGCGTCGGATTGCGGCCCGAGCATATCGAACTTGCGGCGGCGGATGAGGGTGTTCTCTCGGCACCGGTGGCGCTCGTCGAATCGACGGGGGCGACATGCTTCCTGACAATGGCAACGACGCCCGAACTTTCCGTGGTCTTCAATGGCCGATCGGAGGCAAGAGCAGGCGACAGGGTCGGATTGAGCTTTGCTCCCCGCAGCATGCATCTCTTCGACGCCGATACCGGACGGCGTCTTGCTGATTAAGGCCAGCGCTATCCAGGCGCGCACTTCCGACAAAGGAGGCTACCAACCTCTCAGCTGCGCACGCTCGGAAAATTCGGTGGTCCTTAGAAAAGTGCACCACGCACTCGCGATTGCGTTTGAGGGGAGCTTGACGGCGGCCGCATCGTCGCCTTGCGCTTTCTCGGGGGTTCGACCCGTTTCCAGGATCATGGCTTCCCGATCAGAGCGACAGGGAGATTGTTGGTGCTAGCGGCGATTTCATGGCGACGGCGACGTCCGTTCCCGCCGTGACAATCGGCACTTTTACGTGCTTGCCACGGACCATGACGGCTTGGCGCGAAGATTTCGCACTTCGACTGGCCACTGATCGAACGCCGCATCGCGGCCGACAAGCGGGTTGCCGGCGCGATTATGGCCCGCAAAATGATGTTTACTTTACCGCGTGAATGCTTGTGGCAAATAGTTTGCCACCCTTGCGTGAATAGACGACCGCGATTTTCTCGCCCACTTTAAGCGTTTCGGCTTCGATGCCTTCCGGTAGTGCGAGCGTCTTGCCGTCCGACAACGTGATCGAATCGTGTTTCTTGTCGATCGCCTTGACTGTGTCGGTCATTTCCGCAGCGACAGCAGTCGCCGTCGTCGCGGCCAATATCAGCCCAATTGCGATGATGGGTTTTTTCATGTCACTCACTCCTATTTGGGTTGCCTCTCGATACCGGGCCTTCAGGCATGCGGCCGTATCTGGGGGACTGAACCCAGCTTGAAGCCCGATGTTTGCGGGGGCGTTTCCCGAACCATACGGATCAGTAAGGTGCGCTTGCTGCAGTAGCGTCGGGCATGTTCAACGGAGCGCTCAGAACTCCCTCAGATACTCTGTATCGCGTCCTCGCTGTGGCCGCGCGACCACAACCGCCACGATGACCGCCGCCAGCACCAGCAACAATACGATACCGAGATAGACCCAAGGGACAGATAGTGTTTCGGGCGGAGGATCGAAGACGCCGGTCAGTAGCTTCACCAGCATCCATGCCGTCGTTGTCCCCGAGATAAGACCATAGGAAACGCCGCCGACCACAACGAGAAGCCCCTCACTCCAGAGAAAGGCAGACAGTTGCCGGCGCGTCGCGCCAATGGCGCTCAAAATAGCGAAGTTCCTGCGCCGCTCGATCATGCCAAGTGCCAGCATCAATCCACCTGCCGCCGCAGCCATCATCACGGCGAAGACCAACTCTATGGCCGTCAAACCAGCCAGGTTAACCGCCGTCAGGCTCGAACCGATGAGGTGAGCAACCTCGCCTATGTCAGTGACCTTCATCGACGGGTCGGACAAAAGAAGATTGGAAGCTTGCGCCTTCAAAAGCGCTGGGTCGCGCTTGGCTCGTAACAGCACATATTCCGAAGCTGCAAAGTCGGTCTTTTCGGCAATGTAGGAGGCATTGGCCACGAGAAAGGAGTCCTTCGGCGCGGTTGGGAACTCGCGCACGACACCGATGAACTTAAACGGCACTGGATGATATTGATGGTCTTGAGCGCTCATCAGTCGCAAGTTGATCGTGTCGCCCGGCGCAAGTTGGAAGTCCTGGACGGTTTCCTGTGACACCAGCAGGCCGTCTGGCGTTGCGGCAAGCGCGGCGAGCATCGCCTTCGCGCTGCCGTTGCTGAAATAGGCGTCCGAAAGGCTCGTTGCACGCCCAATGCGTTGAGGATCGATGCCATAAAGATCCTGAAGGTCGGAGCCGACATAGGCGAAGCGATGCTGCATCGGTTCCGCTACCGCAGTTTCCTGCAATGCTGCGAGCGCTTGCATATGTGCATCGGCTGGATTTGCGGAGGTACCGAAGACACTGACGTCGGCCCCGTTGGTAAGTTCTGCATCAACACGCGCCTGTGCGCTGTAGGTCTCATTGAAAATCGCGATCGAGACGGCGAACGAGATGGCCAGTGCCGTCATCGCAATACCGGCCGTGATCCGCCGGGCCTGCCGGGATAATGCAGCAGCGACAATCGGCGCAAGGACGCCGCAGGCCGGCCTTATCAGGGCGCGCAGAAGCCTGCCGTTGCCTTCAATGATGCTGTTGGACAAGCGCAAGCCCAGCAGGGCCAGCCCGATCCAGAGCAGGGCCGGCGCGATGAATGCCTTGTAGTCCACGGCTGTTGCCCCGACGCCCTCCGGCGCCAGTACGATCTGATAGCCCGTGCTTGCAGATTGCCAGAAAAACAAGCCCGCCGCGGCAAGGACCAGAACGTCCAGCCACAAACGTTGCCATAGTGGCGGACGAGCCTCACCGACCACACGCCGCGCCGCGCTAACGGTCGTCAGGTGCATGTCGCGCCACGCAGGCTGGAGATAAGCTGCAAAGCCAGTGGTAAGTCCGACAATCGCCACGACGCCGAGAATTGGAGCGGCCGTTGCCTGAACAAGGCGCATCCCCGGGACCAAAGGCCCCAGCCACCACGCCGCTGCAATTCCAAGGGCAGTACCGCTGAGCGCAGCGACCGCTGCCTCGCCAGCAAACAGTGTTAGGATTGTCCGGTTGGACGCGCCGCGCACCCGCAGCAAGGCCTGCTCGACACGACGGCGGGCGGCACCGGAGGACGTTACCGCGAAGGTGAGAACGATTGCCAGAACGACGCCTGGCACCCCGAGGAACAGGAACAACACGGATGCATATAGCGCGTCCTCGCGCACTGCATCGAGGCGAGAGCCCAGGTTGTCTGCGATCAGTGCCTGCCCTGAGAACTTGGCTTCCAGGTTTCGCGCGGCGCCTGCGACAAAACCAAGTGCCGATACAGGGTCTGGAGGCAGGGCACCGTGAACGAGCCTGAGATGCAATTGTAGTCTTGCGGTGTCGGGACGCGATTTCGCCTGTGCATCAAAAGCCAGCATCCCATCTGCCGGCGGAAGGATAAGCACATTGTCCGGGGGGGCCTGCGGGGCCGCCTGTGGCGCCAGCCCAACCGCCTGAAACATGGCATCGGCGTCGGGGAGGTCAACGACGCCCGCGACCTTCACCGTCAGAGGCGGCAGGTCGATCCGCTTGATCGTCACCTCGTCGCCCGGCCCGACATGCAGGTTCGCCGCGGTTTGCTGCGCGATCAGGACGCCGTCGCGGTCGCCGGCAAGATATCGGATTTCCATCGGAAAGTCGCGCAAGTAGCCGCCGTCGAACGCGACCACCTCTCCAGGTCCGGTCGTCTGCACCGTGCCGCCGGTGATCGCCTCGAAGCCGGCAGCCTCCGCATAGCGCACCTGATGAACCGATTGGACAATCGTCGTTTGATCCAGCATCTTCCTTATCGCGTCCGGATCTGCGCCCGAAGTGAGTTGTATCTGCCAGTCGATCGGGACGGCGGAAATCGCGCGGGAGGTCATGGAAGCCGCCGCGCCCGCCAAAAACAGTGCGATGACGGCAAGAAGTGTGGTCGTGAGGCCGATGCCTAGTGCCGACCCCGCGACACGAACGAGCCGGTGAGTAAGAACGCCGCGGATCCATAGAACCAGCATCACGCCCCCCTTTTATCGTGGCGTGGCCAACCGGCCATGCTCGATCGTCCAGTGGGTTGACATTCGGGCTGCGACCGCCCGGTCATGCGTCGCAATGACGAGAGCGGCAGGCGTTCCTTCAATGTGTTGCAGCACCGTGTCCATCAGGCGCTGGGCTGTTGTAGCGTCCAACTGCCCTGTCGGTTCGTCAGCTAGGATAAGCGGTGGTCGAAGAGCCAGGGCTCGCACCATCGCAACCCTTTGCGCCTGGCCGCCCGACAATTCCTCGGGCAGCTTGTCTGCAAGTTCGCCGAGACCGAAACGGGTCAGGAGGGTGTGCGCTTCTTTGCCGTCGAAGGACGGATCTTCACCTGCCAGAACGGCTGGTAGACCGACATTCTGTGCTGCGGTCAAAGCCGGAAACAAGCTCGGGGACTGAAACACAAAGCCGATCCGACGCGGGCGAAGCTGCTCGATGCTGCCAAGCGAAGGCCACTCGATCTTTCCGTTCGTCGGACGGTCCAATCCACCAAGGATATGCAGCAAGGTTGTTTTTCCAGATCCGGACGGACCGGACAAGGCGATGCGGTCACGTGCACGGATCTCGCAACCCACATCGTTCAGCACTACAAAGCGACCGTCGCTTCCGCTTGGAAAATCTCGGTCGATGTGCCTGCAGACGGCCAGGATTTCAGTCATCTTCGACTTTCCCATCGTGCAGCCAGATGGTCCTGTCGGCTTTTCGGGTCAGGGCCGTGCTATGCGTTGCGAGCAAGGTGGTGAGGCCGGCGCTGCGCCGGATTGCAAAATAGTCGATCAGTCCGCCTTCGGTATCGGCGTCAACCTCGGCGGTGGGCTCGTCGGCGACGAGGATCGGTGGGTTTGCGGCAAGGGCCACCGCAAGACCGGCGCGCGCCGTTTCACCGCCTGAAAGTTGCCAGACGAAGGCATGGGCGCGGTGCTGCAACCCCACAATTTCGACAAGTTGCTCAACGCGCCCGCCGTCCGGTTTCCCCGCCAGCCGCATCTGAAAGCGGATGTTTTGCGCAACGTCGAGATGCGGGAACAGATTGCCCGACTGGAGAAGAATACCGAAATTCGCGGCGCGGATCCGCGCCCGTGCCGCTTCGGGCCGCCGGGTCAGCCGGTTGCCGTCGATCATGACATGTCCGCCATCCGGTTCGTCCAGCCCCGTCAGACAGGATAGCAGCGTGGATTTCCCGCTGCCGGAAGGTCCGGCCAGGGCAACGAACTCGCCAGGCCGCAGACATAGGCTCACCCCACGAAGGGCGAATGTCTCGTCCTCGCCCGTGTGGAAAAATCGGTAGAGTTCGTGCGCGATGAGCGTGACCATCCTAGTTCCAATGGAACGACCTGGACATCAATTGCCACTGATCGACATTGTCGGCACCTTTTGGAGCGTACAGTTCGAGCGTGGCCAGTTTGCCCTCCCTGAAATAGAGGTAGCGCTCATTTTCAAGCCGAACCTGCTTGTTGGTCACCGCATTCGGCGCGGAGTTCGAGGTATAGACAATGCGGATCGCCGACCCCGCAGGCAGCTTTACTGCCTCAACAGTCGTGACGGTCACCGACCGCTCGGCTGCCTTGAGGGCCGGTACCTCGTTCGACTTGACGCTTTCGATGGTCGGCGCCGAGGCGGCCTTTGAGATCGAGACGGTCACGCCGTCCAGTTTGTCGACAAAACTTGCACCATCGGGGTGGTCGGAACGCGCCCAGCCCTCAGGAACTTTTATCCTGAAGCCGTCCGGAGACGCATAGTCGATGAAGACCTGCGTATCCGGTATGTCGCCGGGAGGGTTCTTTTCTGCTGGAACGGCCTTTTCTGCGGCCGCCGAACCGCCTGCAAATGTGAAAATGGGGCCAAGGCTGGCAACCGAGACAAGAGCAGCCGCGAGAATGGTCCGGGACCAGGGGGAGGTGTTTTCCATCGATGCCACCCTTCATGTGAAGCGACACCTCAATGGTAGGACAGCCAATTTACCGGCGGATCGCTCGAACAATACAGATCGGTAAGTCAGTGCAAGAAAGTGGGGTTCGACGACCGAACGTACAGCGGCTGAAAACCGCTGGGCAAAGAGGTGCGCCTGGACGAGAACGCCAAAGAAAATCCAGGCTGCGTTGAACCGTATGGGTGGAAGTGAAGGCGATCTCAACCGGATGAGCGATGTCAGGGACGACGCGGATGGAACCGTCGGAATTGAACGGTTAACCTCACTTGATGAAGTAGCCGACCCCTCGCACTGTTTCTATCCGGTCATGACCGATCTTCTTGCGCAGGCGGCTGATATACACCTCTACGGTGTTGCTCTCGATTTCTGAGCCGAAGGCATAAAGCGCGTCAAGAATCTGGCCTTTCGACACGAGGCAACCGGGTCGGACGACCAGCTTGTCCAGAACGGCCCATTCCCGCGCGCTCAGCATCAGGCACCGACCGTCGACAACCAGCCTCCTGACAGTCTGGTCGATTACGATACCCGGCAACTGGACCAGGGAACGCAAATTGCCCGCATAGCGCCGGGTCACCGCCAACATACGCGCTGTCAATTCGCCCAGATCGAACGGCTTGCAGAGGCAATCGTCTGCTCCGGCGTTCAGGCTGTCAATCCGATCTGACACCCGATCGTGTGGGGTCAGGATGATGACCGGAGTGCCCGTATGCCGGGCTCGCAGCGCTTGTAGCAGAGTGAGCCCGTCACCATCCGGCAGCAGCAGCTCAAGAAGTACGATGTCGTAGCCAGTCGTTTCGGTAGCTGCCCCCGCATCGGCAAGTCTCTTAAACCAGTCGATGGCATGTCCGGCAGCTGCGACGTGATCGCGAAGCTCCTCTCCCAATGCTTCATCGCCTTCGACTATCAACACTCTCACGGCATCACCGACGGTTGTGTCAGCAATGACTAAATGAGCTTGCGCTGCAACGTCAAGTCGCGAACACTCGGTATCCCCGGTGATCCTCTTTCGAGCATAGATCCCTTCCGGCAAGGGCGCCTCAGTGCTCGCAGGTTGCGAGGCGATTGTCGTTCCGCCCATCAGGATCAAAATCCGCTGGACATGGGCGACACCGGGGCCCATCCCTAGAAACGCGGGCGGATAATGCTGGACGATGTTCGCCAACCGCTCGCAGGGCAGTGCTGCCGCCCCGGCGGCAGACGCCGTAGGCGGTTTCAGTGCTTACGGGATCCGCCGCTCCAGGTGCACAGCATGTGGTCGAGCGACAGTTTGCCGGGGCCGGAGGCCATGATGCCGAGCGCCATCGCCGCCCAGGTAATGTGGATGGGCCAACCGTCCGGCACGGTCAGCTGGACGACTATGGTCATCACCAGCAGTCCGAGCGCACCAAAGCGTGTTGCCAGGCCGAGAACCAGCAGGATGGGCAGAAGGATCTCAGCGGAACCGGCGGCAAAGGCCATAGCGGCGGGCGCCGGATAGGAGTACGGGCCACCGGGCAGGTGCAGCTGGAACTCCGAGCTGAACAGGAGGACTGCAACATCATTCAGTTGCAGGAATCCGTCCCACTTGCTCATGCCCGAACGGAACAACGGAACGGCGAGCGCAAACCGCAGGACAAGCTGGGCGAGCCAGACAGGGGCGAGCGCGCCCACGGCCAGGCTTGCGCGGCGGACCCATTGGGGGTGGTTCGTGGCGTCGACGCCATTTTGGGAGCTGGATGCGGACATCATGTTTTCATCCTCCGTGACGAATGGCTGAAAAAGCGCCGATCTCGAGCGCCGTCGCAATGACGGCGGCAAGGTCGAGCGTCGGGTCATGGCCTGCTGCTTCTGTCGCGGCTGTCGCCAGGGGCACGCCTTCAAGCAGCCGCAACAGCAAAATGCCGGCTCCCGGCGAAAGCTGGCGCACAACGACTTCCAGCTGGGGCCGGGCAATCAGCGCGCTCTCCGGCGCCGATGTCTTGATCCGGCCAACAGGTCCGCTTGCCCGGTTGGCGGCAAAGATCGTTGCCGCTGGATAGTCAGACCGAACAAGCCTGGTTGCCGGGTGCGGCTCGAAGACCACTTCCCCAAGTCGCCCGGGCGGAACGGCTGTGAGGCACTCGGGCCTTAGGGCCGCCGCGTCGGCCGCGTGATATGCGTCGAGCCAGGCGCGTTCGATCTGCGCCACGTCGGCAAGCCAGGGCATCGACTGCGCGTGTTCGTAGCGATCTATGAAGCCCGGAAAGTCCCGGCCAAATTCGAAAAGAAGCGGCGAGGTCGGCGGCGTTTCCCGCACGTGAAAGCGCGCCATGGCACGAAAGAACGTCTCGCCCGTTATGCGCCTCGTCACCGGGAAGGTTGCTGCGAGCGCCTCGATCAGGCTGACGGTGACATTGTTGCGGTAGACGTTGAAGCGCATGACCGCCGCCTTGCCGTTCGGACCCGATACAAGCGCCGGCGTCGGGCACTCGGGATCGAGAAGTGGTGGCACGAAGCCGGCCGCGTAACCGCCGCCAGTATCGTTGAGCGCGATCGCAATTTTGTCAGACGCCTGCACGGATCTTCTCCCGTGGCTGCGCCTGCGCACGGCGGTCAAGGATCGCCTGTGCGGCGGTCGCTTCGCGCTTGAGCAACGGCCAGTCTGGAATGGCGCTGTCCCATTCGATCAGCGTCGGTAAGGGACCGCTGCGGCCGATGACCAGCTCATAAAGTTTCCAGACCGCATCGGCGACCGGTCCATCGTGGCTGTCGATCAAGAGGAGTTCACCCTCGTCGTCTTCCTGCTCCGCATGCCCGGCAAGATGGATTTCGCCGACATGGTCCAGCGGAAAATCGGCGAGATATGCGAGCGCGGAGTAGCCCTGGTTGGTGGCCGAGACGAAGACGTTGTTGATGTCGAGCAGCAGCCCGCAACCGGTGCGGTTCACCAGCTCTCGGAGGAATGCCGTTTCGCTCATCGTCGAATCTGGGAAAGTGACATAGGTGGAGGGGTTCTCAAGCAGAAGCCGGCGGCCGATTGTCTCCTGGACCTCATCGATATGCTCGGCAACGCGAGCAACGGTCGCCTTTGTGTAGGGAAGCGGCAAGAGGTCATTGTAGTAGATTGTCTCGTGGGTCGACCAGGCGAGATGCTCGGAGACAAGCGCCGGTTCGTAGCGCTCGACCAGGTCCTTGAAGCGCTTGAGATGCGCTCTGTCCAAGGGTTGGGGGCCGCCGATCGACATGCAGACGCCGTGTAGCGAGACCGGGAATTCCTCGCGGATCCGGGCAAGTGCGGCGTGCGGGGGGCCACCGGCGCCCATGTAGTTTTCGGCGTGAACCTCGAAGAAGCCGCCAGGCGCATCATCGGCAAGGATCGCCTGAAGGTGCTGGGGCTTGAAGCTCGTTCCGGCCAGCCCGGCAATCTTATGTTTCGGCAGGCGTGGGCTCACCAGGGCAAGTCCGCTATCTTTCGTTGAAGTGCTCATTGCCAATCCCGTTTCATTGGTGTGATGCGTGATGGCGGGAGGGAGCGTCCCTGGCCCGCCAATCTCGCAATTCCGATGCGGAACGGGGCGCGTTTACCGCTCCGTTCCGCTGCGCGTTGGATCAGGATGGCATGTCGCGGGAGAGAGGCTCGGGTGAGCCCATGCGGCCGTCGGGCAGTTTCATCGTCGTGCAGGTACCGCCATCGACAAATTTCCAGGCGTTGCCCTGATAGTCGACGGTGGAGGTTGCCTGGCACGTCGTTCCCGGTCCGGCGGCGCAATCGTTGTGGCCTTTCAGGGCGACGCCGAAGCATTTCTCCTTGCCGGCATCCATCGCGCTCTTGACCTGCGCTTCGGTGAGCGGTGCCGCGGTCGCGAGCGACGAGAGGGCGGCAGCCACAGCGCTTGCCAGCATTGCGCTGCTGATCGTGGACTTCATGGACATCATTGTATCTCCGTGTTGAACTGTTCCCGTGCGTCCTGTCTGAGGCGCACGTCTGGTTCTTCGTCGCGGAGGCTGGTGGCGTTACATAAAGTCGGCAACACGCTTTCGTGATGCCGACGCGAGCTGTCACGAGGATGTCAGTGGGCGGGACGAGATTGCCCATGCGATTTCCTTGATCGCAATGTAACAAAAGCCTGGAACCGGCGAATGAAGAGGATGGACGCGGGTGAGTGGCGCGGACGACGAACATCTCGCAAGACTTCTGCGCCAGGCCGTGGCTGGTGACGAGAAGGCCTATGGCGATTTCCTGCGCGAAGCAGCCCTGGTCATTCGCGGCTGGGCGCGGCGGTGGACGGCCGGTGGTGGCGTCGATGCCGAAGACATCGTCCAGGAGGCGCTTCTGGCGGTTCACGTCAAGCGCCACACCTGGCGAGACGATGCGCCGGTCGTTCCCTGGCTCCATGCAATCACCCGGCACAAATTCGTCGACGCCGTCCGGCGGCAGGCTCGCCGCCCGACTGTTGGTATCGACGAAATCGAGGAAACGCTTGCGAGCGCGGAAACCGAGAAGCTTCGCGACTGGGAGATCGGCCGGGCGCTGGAGGGCCTCGCACCGGGTCAACGCTCGGTCGTCAACGCGATTTCGATCGACGGCTGTTCGGTTGCCGAGACGGCCAAGAGACTGGATATGAACGAGACGGCGGTTCGCGTGGCGCTTCATCGCGGCTTGGCTGCGATCGCCCGCCGGTTTGGACGGAACTGACATGGATACAAATGACCTCATCAAGGCCCTCGCGGCAGACAACCGGCGACCGGGCTTGTCCATGAACACCGTCTGGCGGGCTGCTGCAGCTGGAGCGATCGTGCTTGCCGGGGTCGTCTTCTTCCTGTTGCTCGGGCCGCGGCCGGATGTCGCTACGGCTGTCGAGACGCTGCGCTTCCTGTTCAAGTTCGTCGTCACCGTTGCGCTGGCGACGACGGCCTTTGCGGCCATGCGTCTTGCCGGCTGGCCGGAGGCCGAGCCGCGCAGGCTGCTGCGCTATCTGTCGATCGCGCCCTTGCTCGTGGTCGTCGGCGTTGTGCTGGAGCTTGCTTCCGTGCCGCCCGAGGCTTGGGGTGCAAGGTTGATCGGCACCAACAGTGTGCTTTGCCTGACCTTTATTCCGCTGATCGGCCTGGCGCCGCTGGCACTCTTCCTGTTGGCATTGCGTCACGGGGCGCCATCCCGCCCGGAACTCTCGGGCGCGCTTGCGGGCCTTGCCGCCGGCGGCATCGCCGCGACTTTCTATGCGGCGCACTGCCCGGACGATTCACCGCTCTTTGTCGCGACCTGGTATACGATTGCAATCCTCGGCCTGGCCCTGCTCGGGGTGATCGGCGCCCGTTTGACGGTGCGTTGGTAGGCGCAAGCGCTTGCATCCGGTCGGACCAACCGCTTGTGGCATTGCGGACGGATCTTGGAACTTGCCCTTTTGCTCGTGATTTTTGGCGGCGCCCACGCGTCTCCTGGCTGTTTCACGACGTCCCAGCAATAGGCGCTAGCAGGACGCCTGTAGAAGCCGCTTTCGTCATGAGGCCATGAGCACAAATGCTTGAGCCTCCGCAGGGACGGAGGCCCAAGCTACACTTTTGAAATGGAGGAATTGCGCGGCAATGCAAACCAGCACAAGTTCATCTCTGACCTGTGCTTTTTGGATGCGCAACTACAAGTATATTGTCACAGTTGCGGCGGTCGAACGCAACGAATTTCTAGGGTTTCTGACTAATCAATTCGGGTTACGCAAGACTCGGTCAGACCGCAGTTCATACGCTTTCAGGATGTCGCCGAATTGAAGCGACTGATCACCGGCTTCTTTGTACAGTGGCGTTGTGTTCTGCTGTTCCTCACCGAGAAGACGGCTACTGTGAGCCTGATCACACGTTGCTATTCCGCTCTCGCATCCTTTTTGACTTCGAAATTGATGCCAAATTTCACGGGCGGCCGTAGCAGCCGTATCCTCTTTGGGCATGTAGCCCGGCGCATGACTGTCCCCGGTTATACTAGGTGTGCAAGGTTAGTATAGCGCCCGGTCTTCCTCGACATGCTTTATACCAAGGGTTGGCGCGGCCAATCCAGGGGATGCAGGCTTCAAGGGCTAACAACAATTTGTATTGACGACAATCATCTTGTGAAAAATCCGATAGAGGCGCACAATTTTAGAACGCATCTGAAGTGTGGCACTATCTTTTTCAGGCCGCCTCGCGCTGAACGATAGTGCGCGCGGGAGGGTCTGCGTCGATGGGCCAGGGGTTCTTCCTTCTGTTCGCGGCAGGGGCTGTCATCACAGCCCTGACAGTGGTCATGGCGCGCAATCCAGTCCATAGCGCATTGGCGCTGATGGCATGTTTCCTGCAAATCTCAGCCATCTTCGTCCTGCTTGAGGCGCCGCTGCTCGCGGTCGTCCAGATCTTCGTCTATGTCGGCGCGATCATGGTCCTCTTCCTGTTCGTGATCATGATGATCGACGTGCGCGAAGCGGTGCTGCAGCGCTTCTTGCCCGGCGGCAATCTTCCGGCTCTGGTCCTGCTCGTCCTTTTGGGGATCGAGATGGCTGTGCTGGTGCTCTGGAGCAACCGCCTTTCGGTGGGCGAGCCCGCCGCCGCGCCAGCAGGCGATAAAATCAGGCAACTCGGCACCACTCTTTTCACCGACTACCTGCTGCCATTCGAGGTTGCCTCGGTGATCCTTCTGGCAGCCCTCGTCGGGGCCATTGTCCTCGCCCGGAAGGAGTGGCGATGATGGTTCCACTTGGCTGGTACGTCCTGCTTTCAGTCGTCCTGTTCGTGATTGGGGCCGCAGGTGTGCTGCTCAGGCGCAACATCCTGATCGTGCTGATGTCGCTCGAGCTCTTGTTGAACTCGGTGAACATCAATTTCATCGCCTTTGGACACTACTACGATGACCTTCGCGGACAGATCTTCGCGATCTTCGTCATCGCCATCACCGCGGCGGAGGTTGCCGTCGCCCTTGGCATTTTGGTCGCCCTCGTGAGGAACCGCGCCACCCTCAAGATCGACGACGTGACCTTGATGAAAGGATAGCGGCTTGGAACCGGTGATATCAGTCCGGCCGCTACTTGCCGTCGCTGTTGCAGGGGTGGCGGCTCTTTCCATTCTCCTGCTCAACAAGCACGAGAAACTCCGCGACGTCGTCTCGCCGCTGGCGGCGGTCGCCATGTTTTCGATTGTCATCTCGATGGCACCGACGGTCCTGGCAGGCGGCACGGTCGAACTGCGCCTGTTCGAGATCCTCCCAGGGATTGATTTTGCATTCCGGGTCGATGCGCTCGGCATGGTGTTTGCGACCGTTTCGTCGCTCCTGTGGATCGCAGCGGCGGTCTATTCGATCGGCTATATGAAGCACCTTCACGAGCACGCACAGACCCGCTTCTTCGCGTGCTTTGCGACAAGTCTGGCGGCCGCCGTCGGCGGCGCCTTTTCCGCCAATCTGTTCACGCTGGTGATCTTCTACGAGGTGCTAAGCCTCGTGACCTATCCGCTGGTCTACCACCACGAGGACGACGCGGCCTGGGCGGGCAGCCACAAATACCTTGTCTATCTGTTGGGCGCCTCCAAAAGCGTGCTTCTCGCAGCTCTGGCACTGACCTACCAGATGGCGGGATCGCTCGACTTCGTGCCCGGCGGCTTGTTGGCGAGGGGCGATGCACCGGCCGGACTGCTGACGGTTGTCTACTTCTGTTACCTCTTCGGTTTTGCCAAGTCCGCGGTGATGCCGATGCATGCCTGGTTGCCTGCCGCCATGGTGGCGCCGACACCGGTCAGCGCGCTGCTCCATGCTGTGGCTGTGGTCAAGATGGGCGTCTTCTGTGTGCTCAGAGTGGTGTTCCATATTTTCGGCGTGGGCCTGATGGGCAATCTGGGGCTCGGCATTGTGACAGCCTATCTTGTCTCTTTCACCATCCTGACGGCCTCCATATACGCGCTGACACGCGACGACCTTAAGGCGCGGCTTGCTTACTCGACTGTCAGCCAACTCTCCTATGTCGTGCTTGGAGCGGCTCTGCTTTCACCGGTGGCGATGGTCGGCGGCATCCTTCACATCGCCGTGCACGCATTCTCCAAGATCACGCTCTTCTTCTGCGCCGGGTCGATCTATTGCGCGTCAGGCAAACGCAACATCAGCGACATGGCAGGCATCGGGCGCAGGCTGCCATGGACGATGGGGGCATTCTTCGTCGCTTCGCTCAGCATGATCGGCGTGCCGCCGACCGCGGGCTTTATCAGCAAGTGGTATCTGGCACTCGGGTCGGTCGAGGCAGGCGAGATGGCGTTCCTCGCGGTGCTCCTGGCAAGTTCCGTCCTCAATGCCGCCTATTTCCTGCCGGTCAGCTACGTCGCCTTTTTCGGGAGGACAGAGGCGTCGGAGGGTCAAAACACCATCCGCGAAATTCCCCTGGTGACAATCCCCCTGGTCGCGACGGCCGCCCTGTCTGTGCTCATGGGTATGTTCCCAGGCTATTTTGTCACGCTTGCAGAAGGAGTGATCCGATGATCAAGCGTCTCGTCGACTTCTTCGGGGATCCCCGATACGCAGTGCCGCGCCGCAGGCTGTTCTATCTGGTCCTGGTGCTCATCGTCGCTGCCGACTTCCTGGTCCCGCGCGAGCATTCCGAATACCTCTGGGAGCGCTTGCCGGGCTGGTCAGCCGTCTACGGTTTCGGCTCATGCCTGCTGCTGATTTTCGTTTCCAAGTTCCTCGGCCATCAAGTTGGGCTCATGCGGCGCGAGGACTATTATGACTGACTTCGTCCACCCCGCCTTGCTGTTCATTCTTGGCGCCGTAGCGATCCCGGTCCTGAAGGGGTCGATCCGCAGGGCCTATCTGGTTCTCGTCCCGGTTCTCGCCATCGTCTCGGTGCTGACGATCGAACCTGGCAGCTATGGCGCGGCCCGCTTCGTCGGCCAGGACATTTTGCTTGCCAAGGTCGACAAGCTCAGCGTCGTCTTCGCGACCGTCTTCTCGATCATGGCGCTGATCGGCACGATCTATGCCCTGCATCTGAAGAGCGCTGGTCAGCACGTGGCCGCCTTCGTCTATGTCGGCTGCGCGCTTGGAGTAGTCTTTGCCGGCGATTACCTGACCCTCTATCTCTTTTGGGAGGGCATGGCGTTTGCATCTGCCTATCTGGTCTTTGCCGCGCAGAGCGAACGGTCGACCCGCGCAGCGTTTCGCTATCTCATGGTCCACGTTACCGGCGGCGTCTTGCTACTCGGCGGCATCGTGCACCATGGGCTATCGGCGGGTTCGTTCCTCTTCGGCCCAATTGCGGGTTCAATGGACACCGGCGCCTATCTGATCCTTGTCGGCTTTCTGCTGAATGCGGCAGTGCCGCCGCTCAATGCCTGGCTGACCGACGCTTACCCCGAGGCGACCGTGACCGGGGCGGTGTTCATGAGTGCTTTCACGACCAAGACGGCCGTCTATGTGCTCGCTCGCGCCTTCCCGGGAACGGAACTTCTCGTCTGGCTTGGCACCGCAATGGCGCTCTACGGCGTTATCTACGCAGTGCTCGAGAACGATTGTCGGCGGTTGCTTGCCTATCACATCGTCAGCCAGGTGGGCTACATGGTGGCTGGCATCGGCATCGGTACGGAGTTGGGCGTAAACGGCGCCACCAGCCATGCCTTCGCCCATATCCTCTATAAGGCGCTGCTGTTCATGGGGGCAGGGGCGGTGATCCAGGTCACCGGGCGCCGCAAGCTCACCGAGCTTGGCGGGCTCTACAAGACGATGCCGCTGACGGTTACACTCTACATGATCGGCGCCTTGGCGATCTCGGCCTTTCCCTTCTTCTCCGGCTTCGTCACCAAGTCGATGGTGGTGGCCGCCGCCGGCGAGGATCACCGGGCGTGGGTGATGCTGGCACTGACGATGGCCTCGTCGGGCACGTTCCTGCACACTGGTCTCAAGCTCCCGTATTTCATGTTCTTCGGGACAGATCGGAAGATCGAGGCTCACGAACCGCCGGGCAACATGCTGGTTGCGATGGCGATGGCTGCGGTGCTCTGCATCGCGATCGGCGTGTTCCCGGGGCCGCTCTACGCACTTCTTCCCTATCCGGTCGTCTTTGAACCCTATACCGGGTCCCACATCACCGAGAGCCTCGGCGTGCTGATGTTCACGGCTCTGGCCTTCGTCTTGTTCTTAAGGGCGCTCGATCCGGAAAACACCGTCAGCCTCGACACCGATTGGTTCTATCGTCGAGGCGCGCGAGCGTTCCTGTGGTTCGCCGAAAAACCGCTCGCCCGGTATGAAAAGGCGGCAAGCGACGTTAGCGAAACCGCCGTTCTGCCGTTCCTGCATGGTACGGCGCGCGCCGGGCTTCGCTTTGATCTTAACGGCGTGGACGCAGCCGTGAACGGCCTTGCCCGAGCCATCCTGGACGGAGGCGGGACGCTGCGGCGGCTGCAGACCGGCGTCGTTACCCACTACGCATTGGCAATGATCGCCGGCGTGATTGCGGCGACCGCCATAATTGCCGTCGTCTGGCAGTAGGGGGGTAGCATGACCTTTCCACTGCTCAGCCTCATCGTCCTTTTGCCCGCCGCAGGTGCCGTGGTCCTGTTGCTGCTTCGCAGCGATGATGCGGTCAGATGGATGGCACTCGCATTCACCGTGCTCGATTGCGCGCTTGCGCTCTTCATGCTCTTAGGCTTCGATCCGACGACCCACGAGATGCAGTTCGTCGAGAGGCGTCCCTGGGTGCCCGCACTCGGCATCACCTATGCGCTTGGCATCGATGGCATCAGCGCGCTCTTTGTATTCCTGACCACACTCTTGGGCTGGATCTGCGTGCTTGCCTCCTGGGTCGCCATCGACCGCAAGGTCAAGGAATTCATGATCAGCCTGCTTGCCATGCAAGCCCTTATGCTTGGCGTGTTTTCGGCTCTCGACCTCTTCCTCTTCTACGTCTGCTGGGAGGCCATGCTGATACCGATGTACCTGATCATCGGCGTCTGGGGCGGCGAGGGGCGGGTCTATGCCGCCTTCAAGTTCTTCCTCTATACGCTGACAGGCAGCCTGCTCTTTCTCGTCGGCGTGATTGTGCTCTATCTCCAGGGCGGCCGGACATTCGACATTCTCGTGCTCATGGGTACGGACCTGCCCTTTACGACGCAGTCCTGGTTGTTCTTTGCCTTCCTCGTCGCTTTTGCGGTCAAGGTACCGATGGTCCCGCTCCATACCTGGCTGCCCGACGCTCACGTCCAGGCGCCGACCGCCGGCAGCATCATCCTTGCTGGCGTTCTATTGAAGATGGGCGCATACGGTTTCCTGCGCTTCTCCTTGCCGATGTTGCCGGAAGCATCGGTTCACTATTCGACGCTGATGATGGCGTTGTCGGCCTTGGCCATCGTTTATGGCGGCTTTCTCGCGTTGGCGCAGGACGACTTCAAGAAACTGGTGGCCTATTCCAGCATCAGCCACATGGGTTTCGTGACGCTTGGGATATTCGCCCTCAACCGGCACGGCCTCGAAGGCAGCATCCTGCAGATGTTCAATCATGGCGTGACGACCGGCGCCTTGTTCCTCTTCGTCGGCCTGATCTACGAGCGGACCCACACCCGCAGCATCGCCAATTATGGCGGCCTGATGAAGGTGGCGCCTGTCTATACCGGGTTCCTCGCCCTGTTCGTGCTGTCGTCGATGGCGTTGCCAGGCACCAATTCGTTCGTCGGTGAACTGCTCGTGCTCTCCGGCGGCTTTGCAGCCAACCTCGCCACCGGTGCGGCGGCCGTTCTCGGCGCCTTGCTGGGCGCGGCCTATCTGCTTGGAATGTATGGAAAGGTGGCGCTCGGCCCGGTAAATGTCGTCGACCGGTTCAAGATCCGTGACGTCAATGCGCGCGAACTGACAGCGATCCTGCCGCTTGCCGTTTTCGTGCTTTGGGTCGGGCTCTACCCCAAGCCGTTTCTCAACGTCATCGACAGTTCCGCCACGCATCTCCTGGACGAAGTGCGCACCAAGGGGGGAGGCCCATGACGGCGGCAACACTCCTTTCGTGGATTGTCGCGAGCCTGCCGGAAATCCTGGTGGTCACAGGGGCCTGCATCCTCTTGATCGTGGGGCAACTCGTGCGCAAGGACCAGAGACACGTCCTCGTCTGGGCTTCCGTCGCCGTCGTTATCATGGCGGCACTTGCGACATTCATGCTGGCGGGCGAGGCGTCCTACCTCGCCGCAAATCGGCCTGTGATGCGTTCGCGGGGCGCGGCCCTGC